>JAJZVS010000416.1 GCA_021845555.1 Pseudomonadota bacterium | reverse complement strand
AACAGCGAGGCCCTGCGCGCGCTGGTCGCGGCGATCGACGGCCTCGCCGCCGACCCCGCCCTGCGCGCCGTGGTGCTGCGCGGGGAGGGCGAGCGCGCCTTCATCGGCGGTGCCGACATCGCCGAGATGGCGACGCTCGACGCCGCCGCCGCGCGCGGCTTCATCACCCTGGTCCACGAAGCCTGCGCCGCGCTGCGCCGCTGCCCGGTGCCGGTGATCGCGCGGCTGGCCGGCTGGACCCTCGGCGCGGGGCTGGAGATCGCCGCCGCCGCCGACCTGCGCATCGCCGGCACCGACGCGCGCTTCGGCATGCCGGAGGTGCGGATCGGCATCCCTTCGGTGGTGGAGGCGGCGCTGCTACCCGGCCTGATCGGCTGGGGCCGCACCCGCCGCCTGCTGCTGACCGGGGAGACGATCGACGCCGCCCGCGCCCTGGACTGGGGTCTGGTGGAGGAAGTGGTGGCACCGAAGGCGCTGGATGGCGCCATCGCGCGCGTGCTGGCGGAGCTCCTGGCCGGCGGCCCGCGGGCGATCCGGTTGCAGAAGGAGCTGATTGCCGCGTGGGAAGAACTGCCGCCGGAAGCCGCGATCCGTCGCGGCATCGAAAGTTTCGTGCATGCATGGGACACCGATGAGCCGGCGCGGATGATGGCGGCGTTCCTGGAGGCGATGCGGGACCGCAAGCCGGGATCGGGCTCGCGATGATCGACGCGCTACGCCGGGCGGCGCTGGCGCTGGCCTTGCTGGCGCTGCCGCCGGCGGCCCGCGCCGATCAACTGCTGCGCGTCGCCCCGCATCGCGCGACGATCGGCGTGCCGGCGAACAGCCCGCCGCTCTATGGCGACCTCGCCCGTCCCGCCGGTCCCGGCCCGTTTCCCGCCGTGGTCGTGCTGCATGGCTGCGCCGGTTTCGGCCCGCCCGACATCGCCACCGCGGCGCGACTGCGCGCGGCGGGCTATCTGGCGCTGGCGCTCGACAGCCTGGGCGGGGCCAACGCCTGCCGCCATCCCGGCGGCGCCCGCGCCGAGGCCGAGGACGCCGTCGCCGCGCTGCATTTCCTCGCCGCGCGCCGCGACGTGGCACCGGGGCGGATCGCGTTGCTCGGCTTTTCCATGGGCGGGTTTGCGGTGCTGGACGCGATCACGCGGGGCGGCGTCGCGCCCGCCACCGGGCCGCGCTTTGCCGCCGCCGTGGCCTATTACCCAAACTGCCGCCGGTCTTCGGGCGTGATGACCGTGCCGCTGCTGATCCTGATCGGTGCACGCGACGACTGGACCCCAGCGGCGGCCTGCCGCGCGCTGCTCGTTCGCCGCGCCGGGCGCGGCGCGCCCGTTTCGCTGGCGGTCTATCCGGGGGCGACGCACGCCTTCAACGTGCCGGGCCGAGCGCATGTCTATCTGGGCCATGCGATCCGCTACGACCGCACCGCGGCGCGCACCGCCTGGGCGCGGGTGCGCGTGTTCCTGCGCGCCCGGCTCGGCCCCCCGGCCTCCTCCCCCCCGGCCTCCTCCCCCCGGGCCTCCGCCCCGCCGCCGGGGCCGCCGCCGCTCGCCCCGCAATCGATGGAACGCCGATGACCGAGACCGCATCGGGCCTCGGCGCCCAAGACCTGGCGCAACGCCCGCCGCGTGAAAGCGGTTTCGCAACAAAGGAGATCCCCATGATCCGTTACGACCTTGCCGGCCGCACCGCGCTCGTCACCGGCGCCGCCTCCGGCATCGGCTTCGCCACCGCGCGCATGCTGGGGCAGAACGGCGCCACGGTGGCGGTGAACTTCCTGCCCGGCGACGCGCGCGGGACCGAAGCGGTGGCAAAGCTGACCGCCGAGGGCATCAAGGCGATCGCCGCCCCCGGCAATGTCGGCACCGCCGGGGAGGCGGAGCGGATGGTGACGGCGGCGGTCGATGCCCTCGGTCGGCTCGATCTGCTGGTGAGCAACGCCGGCACGCCGGGCACCAACCGGCGCATCGCGCCAGGCGAACTGGACGCGATCACCGAGGATCTGTGGCAGTTGCTGCTGTCGGTGAACCTGCTCGGCGTGTTCCGCTGCGCGCATGCCGCGGCGCCGGCGCTGAAGGCGGCGCGGGGGGCGATCGTGAACACCGCCTCGATCGCCGGGCTGGGGCGGGCGGGCAGCAGCCTGGCCTACGGCGCCACCAAGGCCGGCGTGGTCAGCCTGACGCAGAACCTGGCGCGCGCGCTGGGGCCGGAGGTGCGGGTGAACGCCATCGCCCCCGGCGCGGTCGATAGCGACTGGATGGTCAACTGGACCGAGGAGGAGCGCCGCCGCTCGACCGAGAACGCGGTGCTGAAGCGGCGCTGCACGCCGGAGGATCTGGCCGAGGTGATCGTGTTCCTCGGCTTCGGGGCGGCGATGGTGACGGGGCAGACGATCGTGGTGGACGGCGGCCTGACGCTGTAGCGGGGCGGGCGCCTCGTACTGGCTTCGCGTTGCACCGACCCCTCCCCTTGCGGGAGGGGTTGGGGGAGGGGCCGGTGCAAGCGCTACGACGCTCGCCGGATGGAATCACTCCGCCAGCAGGCGGCGGGCAATCGCGATCACCCGGTGCGCCTCGTGCCACAAGCCGAACGCGTCCAGCGCGTCGAGCCGCGCCCATACCGCTTCGCCCACGTCCGAACCGGCGCGCGGCGCGCCGGCCTCCCAGCGGGCGGCATAGTCGATGATCGTGTAGTGGTAGTGCACCCGCCCCGTGGCGTCGGGGCGGATGTTATCGACCACGGCGGCCAGATGCAGCGGGCCGACGCTGACGCCGGTTTCTTCCTCGAGCTCGCGCCGGGCGGCCTGCTCGGTGGTCTCGCCGAGCTCCTGCGCGCCGCCGGGGAGGCTCCAGCTGCCGATGTTGGGCGGCTTGGCGCGGCGGATCAGCAGGACGTGGTCGTCCTTGAGCACGACGACGCCGATGCCGACGATGGGGCGGGGCGGATATTCGCGATCTGTCATGGTGGGGAGCATGGCGCAGCCGGGGGCCGGCGGCCAGACCGGCAGGCGCGGAGGAGGGGCG
>JAJZVS010000415.1 GCA_021845555.1 Pseudomonadota bacterium | reverse complement strand
GCAGGCGGCGCCCGAGTTCGGCCCGTGCCGCAATCTCGATTACGAACTCGAACTCGGCATGTGGATCGGCCCCGGCAACGCGCTCGGCGAGGCGATCCCGATCGGCCAGGCCGGCGCGCATGTGGCGGGGTTCTGCCTGCTGAACGACTGGTCGGCGCGCGACATCCAAGCCTGGGAATACCAGCCGCTGGGGCCGTTCCTGGCGAAAAGCTTCCACACCACGATCTCCCCCTGGATCGTCACCGCCGAGGCGATGGCGCCGTTCCGCGCCCCGGTGCCGCCGCGCCCGGCGGGCCATCCCGCGCCGCTGCCGCATCTGTTCGATGCGGCCGATCAGGCGGGCGGCGGGCTTGCGATCGCCTTCACCGTCAGCCTGCTGACCGAGCGGATGCGGCGCGAGGGCACGCCGCCGCAACCGTTATCCGAGGTGACCGCGGCGGCGCTCTATTGGACGGTGGCGCAGATGGTGGCGCACCACACGTCCAACGGCTGCAACCTCCGCCCCGGCGATCTGTTCGGCAGCGGCACGCTGTCGGGCGCCGATCCGGGCAGTTTCGGCAGCCTGATGGAACTCACCGCCGGCGGACGCACGCCGGTGGCGCTCGTCAACGGGGAGATGCGGCGGTTCCTCGAGGATGGGGACGAGGTGGTGCTGCAAGCCCGCTGCGCCGCGCCGGGCTTCGTGACGATCGGCTTCGGCGCCTGCTGGGGGCGGGTTCAGCCGGCCGGGTGACGGAACGGGACCGCGGGCGGATCACGCGGGATCGCCGAACTGCGCGGGGGCGTCTGAGGCCAGCGCCCGCCTGATGTTCCCCCCCCTCCGCCGATATGCTAGCTCCGCCCCCGGCGGGGCGTGGCGCAGTCTGGTTAGCGCGCGTGTTTTGGGTACACGAGGCCGCCGGTTCGAATCCGGCCGCCCCGACCAGCGACTTCCGATCGGCGACCGAAGCAAGGAAAGTGGCATGACCGCCCGTATCTACCAGCCGCCCAAAAGCGCGATGCAGTCCGGCCGCGCCGGCACCCATCACTGGGTGCTGGAGTTCGAACCCTCCGAGCCGCGTCGCGCCGACCCGCTGATGGGCTGGATCGGCAGCGCCGACACGCAGCGGCAGGTGAAGCTGAGTTTCGCCACACGCGAGGAAGCCGTGGCCTACGCCGAACGCCAGGGCATCGCCTTCGAGGTGGAACTGCCGCAGGCGCGGCATGTGCGCCCGAAGGCCTATGCGGATAATTTCCGCTTCGGGCGGACGGAGATGTGGACCCACTGACAACGCCCAGGGGCGGCGGGGGGGCGCTATCCCCCCTCGTGCCAGGTCCGCCCGTCCCGCTCGATCAGCGCGATCGCCGCCGTCGGCCCCCAGCTTCCCGCCGCATAGGGCCGCGGCGCGTCGTCCCGCGCCGACCAGGCGTCCAGGATCGGTTCCACCCAGGTCCAGGCCGCCTCCACCTCGTCGCGGCGCATGAACAGCGTCGGGTTGCCGCGCACCGTGTCCATCAGCAGCCGTTCGTAGGCGTCCGGATACCGCAGCCCGAACGCCTGCTCGAAACTGATGTCGAGCGCGGTGGGGCACAGCCGCAGCCCGCCCGGACCCGGCTCCTTCGTCATCACGCTCAGCCTGATGCCTTCCTCGGGTTGTAACCGGATCACCAGCCGGTTCGCCTCGACCGTGGCTCCGACGTCAGGGAACAGCGCGAAGGGCGGCGCGCGGAACTGCACCACGATCTCGGACACTTTGCGCTCCAGCCGCTTGCCGGTGCGCAGGTAGAACGGCACGCCGGCCCAGCGCCAGCTGCGCACCTCGGCTTTCAGCGCCACGAAGGTCTCGGTGCGGCTCGCCCGGGCGCCGCCGAGGTCGGCGGCATAGGCCGGCACCGCCCGGCCGTCGATCGCGCCCGCCGCATACTGGCCGCGCACCGTCAGCGCCGCCAGATCCGCCTCAGTCATCGGGCGCAGCGCGCGCAGCACCTTCAGCTTCTCGTCGCGCACCCGGTCGGCGTCCAGCGCCACCGGCGGCTCCATCGCGATCAGGCACAGCAGTTGCAACAGATGGTTCTGCACCATGTCGCGCAGCGCGCCGGCGCGGTCGTAATAGGCGCCCCGGCCTTCCAGCCCGACCGTCTCCGCTACCGTGATCTGCACATGGTCGATCACGTCGGCGTTCCACAGCCGCTCGAAAATCCCGTTGGCGAAGCGTAGCGCCAGCAGGTTCTGAACCGTTTCCTTGCCGAGGTAATGATCGATCCGGTAGATCTGCGCCTCGGCGAACACGCGGCCCACCGCGTCGTTGATCTCGCGCGCCGAGGCCAGGTCGTGCCCGATCGGCTTTTCCAGCACCACGCGCGCCAGCGGCGAGACCAGCCCGGCGGCGGCGATCGCCCGGCAGATCGGGCCATAGAGATCGGGCGCGGTGGCCAGGTAGAACACCCGCACCCGCGCGGGATCGAGCCGCGCCGTCAGCGCCTGCCACCCGCCGTCCGGTTGTGCCGCGTCTGCATTTTCCCGACGCGCCGCATCCAGCGCCACATAGGACAGGCAGAGGAGGAACCGGTCCATCACCGCCGGGTCGAGCTCCGCCGCCGGCACGTGGGCGCGTAGCGCGTCCGCGGCACGGGCACGAAACCCGGCGTCGTCCAGCGGCGAGCGCGCCACGCCGACCACCCGCGCACCCTCCGGCATCTGCCCGTCGCGGAACCGCCAATACAGGGCCGGCAGCAGCTTGCGCAGCGTCAGATCGCCGGTGGCGCCGAACACCACCGCATCGAACACGGCCACCGGTATGATCCTGGCTGCCATCGCGTGCCGCTCCCCCTCGTGGCGCCCCCTTGGCGCCTCCCCCCTCTGGGCGCATGGCACGGCCGTGCCACGGTTCCACAGGTGGGCGCGGTGTGCCCACCGCGCCAGAGGGAGGAAGTGAGGGGGGAGGTTATGGGGGCGGCGATGCCAGGCGGGCTACGCCGCCGCCCGCTGCTCCGCGCCCAGCAGCGCGCGCAGCGCCGCGACCAGCCGGTCCATCATCGCGTCCGT
>JAJZVS010000414.1 GCA_021845555.1 Pseudomonadota bacterium | reverse complement strand
AGGACAGTTCCGAACCGGCCAGGTAGAACTCGAACATCCGGCAGAAGCGCTCGTCGTACAGCGCGGCGATGGCGTCGCGGTTGGCGGCGAAGCGGCGGCGCCAGTGGCGCAAGGTCTCGGCATAGTGCAGCCGCAGGATCTCGATGTCGGTGGTGCACAGGCGGGAATGTTCGATCGCCGGCAGCACCTCCGACAGCGCCGGACAGTAGCCGCCGGGGAAGATGTATTTGGCGATCCAGGGATTGGTGGAGCCGGGGAGGTCGTTGCGGCCGATCGCGTGCAGCAGTGCCACCCCGTCCGGCTTCAGGCAGCGGGCGACGGTGTCGAAGAACGTGCGGTAGAAACCCACCCCCACATGCTCGAACATGCCCACCGAGACGATGCGGTCGAAGCGACGGTTGAGGCCGCGATAGTCCATCAGCTCGAACTGCACCCGCTCCGACAGCCCTTCGGCGGCGGCCCGGTTGCGCGCCTCGGTCAGCTGCTCGACCGAGAGGGTGATGCCGAGCACCCGGGCGCCGAAGTCCCGCCCCAGCGTGAGCGCCAGCCCACCCCAGCCGCAGCCGATGTCGAGCACCGTCAGGTCCGGCCGGTCCAGCAGCAGCTTGGCGGCGATGTGGCGCTTCTTGGCCGCCTGCGCGGCCTCCAGCGTCTCGTCCCCGCGCGGGAAATAGGCGCAGGAGTATTGCCGGTCGCGGTCGAGGAACAGGCTGTAGAGCCGGCCGTTCAGGTCGTAGTGGTGCGCCACGTTGCGCACCGCCCGGGTCGCCGGGTTGTACTGGTCGATGCGCCGGCGCAGCCGGCCATAGGCCGCGAGCAGCCTGGCGATCGGGTGCGGATTGCCGTTCGCCGTGATGTTGCTGACCAGTACGTCCAGCACGTCGTAGATCGTGCCGCCGATCGGCTCGATCCCGCCTTCCATGTAGGCCTCGCCCAGGGCCAGCGCGGGGTTCACCAGCAGCCGGCGTACCGTGCGCCGATCGCGGAAGCGAAACGCCGCTTCGGGTCCCGACCCCGGCGGGCCGGCGAACACTTGTCGCCGGCCGTCCGGCCACTGCACGCCGAGCCGCCCGAGAGTGATGAACCGGCTCAGCACAGCTTCGCATGCTGCCTGCATCGCCCACCCCCTTTCTTTCCGTCGCAAGACCGATGGAGCATGACGCAATCATGCCGGTCGCGTCAAAGACCTTGTGTCGGGGCCTGACAGGGGGCGGCGGGCCTGGGACGGGACAGGCCGGGACGGGCGGGGCGAAATTGTCTGGCACTTGCTTGCCGGGAGTGCCAAGAACAGCCATCTGAACAGCGTCGGTCAGAGCAAGGATCGGAATCGGGACGCAGGTCGCACGCATGATCCATTATCAGCTTCGGTGCAGCCAGGACCACGAGTTCGACGGCTGGTTCAAGGACAGCGCGGCGTTCGAGGCCCAGGCCGCGCGCGGTCTGGTGGAATGCCCGGTCTGCGGTGATGTGAAGGTGGACCGGGCGCTGATGGCCCCGGCGCTGGGGCGGCACGGCGCGGATCGCGCGCCGGCGCCCGAAGCGGCGCCCGCTCCCGCTCCCGCGCAGGCGGCGCCCTCGCCGCCCCCCGCCGCCGCGGTGGCCGGCCGGCTGCCCGACCACGTGCGGGCCGCGCTACAGCGGCTGCGGGGCGAGATCGAGCGGAACTGCGACTACGTCGGCCCCCGCTTCGCCGAGGAAGCGCGCCGGATTCACAAGGGCGAGAGCGAAGCGCGCGGCATCTACGGCGAGACCACGCCCGAGCAGGCGGAGGCGCTGGCCGAGGAAGGCATCGAGTTCTCCAGCATCCCCTGGGTGCCCCGCGCGGACGGCTGACCGGGTTCCCCCGCAGACACACCCGGCCGCCCTTACCGCGCCAGCCACCAGGCGCCGATCGCCAGCGTCAGCAGCGTCACCGGCGCGCCCACGCGCAGATAGTCGCGAAACCCGATCGCCACGCCGCGCCGCTGCGCCTTCTCGGCGACGATCAGGTTGGCGATCGATCCCAGCAGGGTGAAATTGCCGGCCAGCGTGGAGGCCATCGCCACCACGAGCCAGGCGTGCGCCGGGTCCGCCAGCGCGGCGACGAACGGCTTCAGCACCAGCACCGCCGGCACGTTACTTACCAGATTCGACAGCACCGCGGTGAGCGCGCTCAGCACCGGCACGCGGTCGAGGCCGGCGCTTCCGACCGCGGCCAGGATCGCGGGCGTCAGCAGCCGCTGCTCGGCGCCGGCGACGATGATGAACAGGCCGGCGAACATCAGCAGCAGCGACCAGTCGATCTCGGCATAGACCCGCGCGCTTTTCACCCGTCGCGTCAGCAGCAGCAGCGCGCCGATGACGATCGCCGCCTTGGCCGGCGGCTGGCCGGCAAAGAACAGGCCGATCACCGCGCCGGTCGCCGCCAGCGAGCGCAGCACCAGCACGCGATTGGCGCGGATCCGCGGCGCGCGCGCCGGCAGCGGGGCGACGGCGGCGAACTCGGTCCGGTAGAACAGCGCGATGACCGCGCCCGCCACCACCAGTCCCACCAGCGCGACCGGCGCCAGCGCGCCGGCGAAGGCCGCATAGGGAATGGCGGAGAAACTGCCGATCAGCATGTTCTGCGGATTGCCGGTGATGGTGGCGACCGAGCCGATGTTGGACGCCATCGCCACCGCCAGCAGATAGGGCACCGGGTTGCGCCGCAGCGCCAGCGTGAGATCGACCACCAGCGGCGCCAGCACCAGGCAGATCGCGTCGTTCACCAGGAACGCCGAGGCGACGCCCGCCACCGCGACCACCGCCGCGAGCAACGCCAACGGCCACCGCGCGCGGCGCGCGACCCAGGCGGTAGCAAGGGCGAAGAAGCCCGAGAGCCGCAGATTCGCCACCACGATCATCATGCCGAGCAACAGCGTGATGGTGTTGATATCGATCGCGCGATACGCGGCGGAGAGCTTCATCGCGCCGGATGCCACCATCAGGCTCGCGCCGACCAGCGCAATGCCGGCACGATCGATCGCAAGACCCGGCACGCGGCCGATCGCC
>JAJZVS010000023.1 GCA_021845555.1 Pseudomonadota bacterium | reverse complement strand
TTCTCGCGCAGCCGCCGCGCGCAGCCCGTGATCGACGATCAGCCCCAGCACCGCGCCGCCACGCGCGTGCGCCCAGGCAGCCGCGAGCAGCGCGAGCGCCAGGCTGTCGGCGCCGCCCGAAACCGCCACGGCAAGCCTCGGGCGCGGCTCGAACGGGCCGAGCACGGCCATGAGCGCGGCGAATTCAGCCCCGTCGGGGGGCAGGCGCGTGCCGGATGCCAGCGCCGCCGGCACGCCGGCCTACCGGCAGTGGGCCAGCCGCGCCGTCTCTGCCGCCTGGGTGCGCAGCGCGGTGCCCTCGCGCGGGAACTCCGCGTGCAGCTTGGCGAGCGTCTCGCAGGCGGCGCGCTGCTCGCGGATCGCCGTCAGCGACTGCGCGAGGCCGAGCAGCGCCGCCGGCGCGTGCGCGCCGCGCTTGGAGCGGCTGTAGGCGTCGTCATACGCGATCGCGGCGCGCGACCATTGATGCTGGCCGGCCAGCGCCTCGGCGAGCAGGAACTGCGCGTCGTAGGCGCCCGGCGCGGCGCGGCGGCTCAGCACGGCGCGCGCGTTGCGCTCGGCCGCCGGATAGTCGCGGCGGGCGAGCGCGGCATAGCCGGCCTGGAGGGGGTTTTTCGACGGCGCGGCGGCGGCCGGGCTCGGCGGCGGCGGCGGCGGCGGCTTCGCCGGGGCATAGGGCGGGGGCGGCGCGAGGCTGGTGGGCGCGGGGCCCGATGGGGCGAGGCCGGAAGGCGCCGCCGGTGCGGCACCGGACGCACCCGTGGGCGTGCCGGCGGCGGCCGTCCCGTCGGGCGTGGCGGCACCGGGGTTCTGCATCTGGAATTGCAGGTCGCCGATCTTCTTGTTCAGGTCCGCGGCCCGCTGCTGCTGTTCGTTCTGCAGCTCGTCCACCCGCCCGCGCAGGGTGCGGATCTCGTCTTCGAGCGTATTCACCCGTTCGAGCAGCCGCGGCACCATGTCGGAGGCGCCCGCGTTCTCGTTGGCGGACGGCCGCCCGCCAGCGAACGATGCGCCGCCCTGCTCGTTCACCTGCGCCCGCAGCGCGTCCACCTCCTGGCGCAGTTGCAGGATTTCGTCGCGCAGCGCGATCCCCTCCCGGCTCTCGATCTGCGCCGCCGCCGGCAGCACGAAGCCTGGCAGGGCCATCGGCAGCGTCAGCACGCCCAGCGCGACAATGACGGCTTTGGGGAACGGCAGCTTCATAGGCGCATCCTCTGTGGCCCCGCGGGCCGCCGTTCCCGCCGCACCTCGGGGCCGGAGGGCCGGCGCGGCGGCGGATCGACCGGGCGGGTGCGGGAGATCGCGACGATCAGAGTCGAAGAATGTGGCAGACGCAAGATGGGCGTGGTCACGGCGGGGCCGGAAACGCGAAACGGCGGCCCGCTTGGGCCGCCGTTCCGGATCGGTCCGGGACAGGTCCCCTTGGCGGGACTGTCTCACACCACAGGCTTTGCCGGCTTGGCGAGGCCGAGCTGGCGGCCGGGCGTCAGGTGGGAGACCCCGGCGAGACCGCCGGGGTCTCCGCCCCGAAGCTCAGTGCTCCTGCGGGTTGGAGCCTTCGACGGAGGTGATCGCATTGCGGTTCTGCGACCAGGCCTGCTCATTGTCGCCGAGCGCGACCGGGCGGTCCTTGCCGTAACTGATGGTCTTGATGCGGGCCGGGGCCACGCCCTTGGCGACCAGGTACTCGCGAGCGGCGTTGGCGCGCCGCTGACCGAGCGCCAGGTTGTATTCCTCGGTGCCGCGGTCGTCGCAGTTACCGGCGACCAGGACCTGCACCTGCGGATACTTCGCGAGCCAGGAGGCCTGACGGTCAAGGGTCGCCTTGTCCGAAGCGGTCAGGACCGAGCGATTGAACGCGTAGAACACGCGATCGCCGACATTGGCGACCAGGTCCTGCTCGCTGCCCGGAGCGGGGCCAGCGGTAGCAGCGGAGGCGCCGGCGCCGGAGGCGGCACCGGTGGTGGCCGGCTGGTTCGCGCACGCCGCCAGCAGGGCAACGGCGGCGAAAGCGCCGAGAAGCTTGAGTTTCATTTTAACAGGTCCCTGGGATGAGGGGTGCAGCGGTCAAGCACAGTAAACGGCGGCCCAGCGGCACATCCGTTGCGGCCGACATGCGGATTACCCCGCTAACGGTATGACCGTCAAGCTGCCAAGCGCTTGCGTCTGCTTCATGGCTTGCATGCGCGCAACAACTGCGGCGGATCGGTCACAGTCCCAATCGGCCCTGGGTGGCCGGCCCCTCCGTGGCCGGGCGTGGCGCGGGTCGGTCCCGCCCGCCGCGCCGTTCCGCCCCGGTCTCCGGCGCTTTGCGCGCCCCCGGCGGCTCGGCGCCGGAGCCGGAGCCGGCCGGAGGGGAGTCGGCCAACGGGGCGCCGGCGAGCGGCGCGCCCGCCGGGGGGGCAAAGCGGTCCGCATCGGCGGTGGCGCCCACCGTGCCATCGGCGAAGCGCAGGCGCAGCGCTGCGCCCGGCGGCACCGCCGCCGCCTGGGTCAGCGCGTGCCCGGCTGCATCCGTCACCAGCACATAGCCGCGGGCCAGCACCGCCAGCGGAGACACCGCTTCCAGCCGCGCGCCCGTCCCCTCCATCCGCGCCCACGCCGCGCGCAGGGAGGCATGGAGCGGTGCCACCGTCAGCCGCCCCAGCATGGGCCCCGCCCGGCGCTGCGCCTGCCCCACCCTGTGCCGCAGCGCCGCGCCGAGCTGGCCGCCGGCCAGCCGCAATGCCGCACGCCGCCGCTCCAGCAGATGCGGCGGCGCCAGCCGCAGCCGCAGGCCGCGCTCGGCCAGCGTGCCGCGCGCGGCGGCGAGCAGCCCCGGCAGGTCGGGCAGCCGCCCCGCCGCGCGGTCGAGACCCGCCCGCCGCGCCGCCAGCAGGTTGGGCAGCGCGAGGCCGAGCCGCTCCCCCCGATCGTCCAGCCGCTGCCGCGCGGTGCCGAGCAGCGCCGGCAGGTCCGGCAGTCCGCGCTCCGCCCGGCCGAGCCGCAGCCGCCGCTCCGCCAGCACCCGATCGAGCGCGCCGGCCAGCCGTGCCGCGGTCTGCGCCAGCCCGGCCAGCAGGTCCGCGCGCACCGGCACCGCAAGCTCCGCCGCCGCGGTGGGGGTCGGGGCGCGACGGTCGGAGGCGAAATCGATCAGCGTGGTGTCGGTCTCGTGGCCCACCGCCGAGATCAGCGGGATGGAGCAGGCGGCGGCGGCGCGGATCACCGCCTCGTCGTTGAAAGCCATCAGGTCTTCCAGGCTGCCGCCGCCGCGGGCGACGATCAGCACGTCGGGGCGTGGGATCGGACCCTGCGCCGGCAGTGCGTCGAAACCCGCGATCGCCGCGGCGATGCGCTCGGCTGCGCCCTCGCCCTGCACCGGCACCGGCCAGAGCAGGATCGGGCGCGGGAAGCGGCGGGCAATCGTGGTGCGGATGTCCTGGATCACCGCGCCGCGTTCCGAGGTGACGACGCCGATGACGCGCGGCAGCAGCGGGATCGGCCGCTTGTGGGCGGGGTCGAACAGGCCCTCGGCGGCCAGGCGCAAGCGCAGCGCCTCGATCCGCGCCAGCAGCGCGCCGGCGCCGGCGTATTCCAGGCGATCGACGATCAACTGATAGGAGGAGCGTTCCGAGTAGGCACTGATGCGGCCGGTGGCGATCACCTCCACCCCGTTCTCCGGGGTCATGCCGAGGCGGGAAACGGCGGATTTCCAGATGACGCCGGCGAGCTTCGCGCCCTCGTCCTTGAGCGAAAAATAGATGTGGCCGGAGGGATAGCGCTTGAGCTCGGTGATCTCGCCGCGCACGCGCACGCGGCCGAAAGTGCCCTCCAGCGTGCGCTTCACCGCGCCGGAGAGTTCCGAGACGGTGAATTCGGGCAGGTTGGAAAGCGGGGGGGCGTCCGGGGCGTCCATGGGCGGGAGGGTAGGATGGCGGGGCCGGACGGGGAAGCATGATCGGCGCGACCGCCGGATTTCAGCCGGCGTAGGGGCAGCTTGACGGCACTACGGCGAAGCCGTATATGGTGGTGTGGACATCGAATACGATTCCGCCAAGGACGCGGCGAACCGGGCCAAGCATGGCGTCTCGCTCGCGGTCGGCCTGATCGTGCTCGAAAACCGCCTGGGCGAGCTTCCGGACGACCGGCGCGCCTATGGCGAAGCCCGCGTCAACGCCTTCGGCATGGTCGCGGAGCGGCTGTTCGTCTGCACTTATACCACGCGAGGGGCAACATTCCGGTTGATCTCGGTCCGCAAGGCAAGCCGACAGGAGCAACGCCTATGGCTACGGTGAAGCTGACCCGCGCGATGGCCGAACGAGCCGTGGCGGAAACCGACTGGGTGGCGATCGATGCGCAGACGGATGCGGAGATCGCGCGCAACGTCGCCGCCGATCCGGACGCGGCGCCAATCCTGACCGGGGCCGAGACGGCCGCGGCGCTGGTGCGTTCGGCGCGCAAGCGCCTCGGTCTCTCGCAGGCGGCGTTCGCGGCGCGGTTCCAGGTGCCGATCGGAACGCTGCGCGACTGGGAGCAGAACCGGAAGCAGCCCGACGCGCCGGCCCTGGCCTATCTGCGGGTGATCGCCCGGGACCCGGAGGCGGTGGCGCGCGCGCTCCGGCGGCCGGCCGCGTGAGCGCGCCATCGGCCACCGGGAGGCGGCGGAGCGGATTGCCGTGATTTCGATCCGGCCTGCGGATCGCGCTGGCCGTCATGCGTGACATCCCTGCCGGCGCCACCGGGCTCGCTGAACGGGGCGCCGCCCGGCGGAACCCGCGCCCTTCGCGGCCCTCGCTGCGGCACAATCCCCCGTCAGGTCCCCGTCCCTCGCCTGCCCGCCCCGGTTCGTGGCATCATCGCCCCGCCGGTCAACCGGGCGGAGGAGACAGCGGATGCGCGTGCTGGTGGTCGGATCGGGCGGGCGCGAGCACGCCCTCTGCTGGGCGCTCGCCGCCAGCCCGCTGCTGACCAAGCTCTATTGCGCCCCCGGCAATCCGGGCATCGGCGAGCTCGCCGAATGCGTGAAGATCGGCACCACCGACATCGCCGAGCTGGTTGCCTTCGCCCAGGAACACGCGATCGATCTGGTGGTCCCCGGCCCCGAGGCCCCGCTCAGCGCCGGGATCGCGGACGCGATGGAAGACGCGGCCATCGCCTGCTGCGGCCCGACCCGGGACGCCGCCCGGCTGGAAAGCAGCAAGAGCTTCACCAAGCAGATCTGCGACGAGGCCGGCATCCCCACCGCCGCCTGGGAACGCTTCGAGGACGCCGAGGCCGCGCGCGCGTTCGTCCAACGCCGCGGCACCCCGCTGGTGGTGAAGGCGGACGGCCTGGCCGCCGGCAAGGGCGTCGTGGTCGCCACGACCGAGGACGAAGCGCTGGCGGCGATCGACGCCTTCATGGAGGAAGGCACGCTCGGCGAGGCCGGCCGCGCGGTGGTGATCGAGGAATGCCTGCTGGGCGAGGAGGTCTCGGTCTTCGCCCTGTGCGACGGCACGAACGCGATCCCGCTCGGCGCGGCGCAGGACCACAAGCGGGTGGGCGACGGCGATACCGGCCCCAACACCGGCGGCATGGGCGCCTACAGCCCGGTGCCGGCGCTGTCGCCGGAGGCCGAGCAGACGGTGATGGACCGCGTCATCCGCCCGGCGCTGGAAGCGATGGCCGCGCGCGGCACGCCGTTCCGCGGCATCCTGTTCGCCGGGCTGATGCTGACGGCCGAAGGGATCAAGCTGATCGAATTCAACGTCCGGTTCGGCGATCCGGAGTGCCAGGTGCTGCTGCCGCGGCTCAAATCCGATCTGCTGGCGGCGTTGCTGGCCGCCTGCGACGGCGAACTGGCGCAGTTCGATCTGCGCTGGCACGACACCGCGGCGCTGGCGGTGGTGCTGGCCGCGCGCGGCTACCCGGCGGCGCCGGAGCGCGGCAGCGCGATCCGCGGCCTGGGGGCAGCAAGCGCCGTGCCGGGGGCGCTGGTGTTCCACGCCGGCACCGCGCTCGATCCCGCCGGGCAACTGGTCGCGGCCGGCGGGCGCGTGCTGACCGTCTGCGGCACCGGCGCGGACCTCCATGCCGCCCGTGCGGCGGCCTATGCCGCGGTGGACCGGATCGACTGGCCAGAGGGATTCTGCCGCCGCGACATCGGCTGGCGCGCGCTGGGCGGCTGAGAGTTTGTGAAAGAATGCCCGCGGGACACGATCTTCGAAGGAAAACACCCATGATTCCAGCGGGCGTTCTTTCACAAGTTCGATCGCTTTTCACGCTCTGAGGCGGCACATGCGTCACCGCCTGTCGCTCATGGCCTGCGCCCGGTGGGAGACCGACGCGATCGTCGAATGGCTGCTCTATCACCGCGCGATCGGCTTCGAGCATGTCTATCTCTATTGCAACGACGACGACCCGGCCGCGCTGCATGCCGCGGTGCTGCCGTTCCTGGGCGGTCCGGCGCCGTTCGTGACATTTCATCACTTCCCGTTCCAGGGCCAGCAGTTCCACATGTACATGGACGGGCTGCGCCGCCACCGGCACGAGACCGAGTGGCTGATGTTCCTCGATATCGACGAGTTCCTGGCGCTGCGCGGCGGCGGCGACGCGCACGGGCTGATCGACCACCTGCCGCCCAACCAGGGCTGCGTGACGGTGAACTGGCTGTTCTTCGGCCATAATTTCCACGCCGAACGCCCGACGGGCAGCGTGCTCGCCACCTACACCCGCCGCGCGGCGCGGCTGCACGCCACCGCCAAGACGCTGACCCGGACCGCCTGCATCGACCCCGACCGGATCGACCGGCGCGCTTTCTTCTGGCACGGCTGGGAAGGCTTGCTGTTGCCGGGCGCAGCCACGCGCACCGTGCTCGGCGACGATCCCGAGACCCTGCCCAACGACGGGGTCTCCATCACCGACGCGGGGCTGGCGGCGCGGATGATCGGGCGGGCGGTGCTGCATCATTACGCCTTCCGCTCCGCCGCCGACCTGCGACGGCGCTGGGAGCGCGGCGCCGGGGGCGATTTCCACGGACAGGAGATGTGGAAGCGCGTCGCCGATGCCGACCGGGTGGAAGCGGAACTGGCGCCGCTGAACGAGGTGGAGGACCGGTTCCTGGCCGATGTCTGGGCCGCCCGTCTGCGCGAGGGGGCCGAAGCGACCCGGCTGCTGCCTGCCCCGCCCGGACCCAACCTGGCGCTGGGCCGGGCGGCGACCCAGAGCTCGATCGGCCCCTTCTCACGCGGGCGGACCGTGGCGGAGGATGCGGCCGGGGCCGTGAACGGCGCTCCGACCGGCGGCTTTCAGTGCCACACCGCCGAGGAGGCGCGCCCGTGGTGGCAGGTCGATCTCGGCGGCCCGGCGCGGGTGCATGAAATCCGGCTGTTCAACCGGCTGGACTCGCCGGCGATGGCGGCCCGGCTGCGGGAGTTCGCGATCGAAACCTCGCGCGACGGCACGCACTGGATGATCGTGCATGTCGCACACCCCACAGCGCAGCCGGTGGGCGGGATCGATGGCGCGCCGCTGTGCCTGCGCTTCCCCGCCGCGGTGCCCGCGCGCTTCGTGCGCATCGTGCTGCGCGGCTTCGGGGTGCTGCATCTCGATCAGGTGGAGGTCTATGGCGAGGCGGCGCCCTCGGGCGGCGTCGGGCGATAGAGGCGGTCGCGGCCGACCGCCGCGTAGTGGTGGTGCAGATCGGCGAAATCGCCCTGCCCCACCTCGATCGCCGCCAGCGGATAGGCGCGGCAGTACCAGGCGCGGTCGAGGCGGAACGGCTCGCGGCCCTCGGCGAAGCCCGCATGCGCATAGTGATCGGCGCCGGAACGGAACCAGCCCGCGGCAATGCCGGCGCGGACGTCGGGGTAGCGGGCAAGGTAGAAGCCTTCGTCGAACAGATCGCGCATCGCCGCGAGGCCGCTGCGGAACCGCGGCCGGCCCAGCCGCAGCGCGGCCAGCATCTCCGGGGACATCAGCCGCCAGGCGCCGGCCATCGCCCGATGCGCCGCCGCGACCTGGTCCGGCGGCACCGCGACGTTGAACGGGAACAGATAGAAACGATAGCGCGGATCGTCGAGCGGCAGCAGGTCGATCGCCGGGTGCTGGCAGGGATCGAGGAAGCCGGTGAGCGGCAGGAACACCTGCTCGGCCGCGCCCAACCAAGCGGCGAGCCAGGCGAAGGTGCTGACCGAGGGAACGATCTGCCGCGCCTGGCGCAATGCGGCGAAATCTTCCATCGGCGTGCGCGCGGCAACGAAGCGGGCGGCCGGAAAGGCCGCGCGCAAGGCCGCCGTGTAGGGATTGGGGTCGAGCTGGCCGAGGAACACCGGGACCAGCCCCGTCGCCGCGACCAGTTCCTGGTAGAAGGCGATCGGCACCAGCGTGTAGTCCGGGTGCGGGGCGGCGAAAATCTCGGCGCCGCGGATGCTGATCAGGAGCTCCCCCGGCCCGGTCGTGAGCGTCGGTGCGGCGGCGGCGGGGAATAGCCCGGCGCAGACCTCGCGGGGGGGGGGAAGTTGCGCAGATGCTGGGCGTACTGCGTGAGCGCGACGTGCGCGAGCGTGCCGGCGCGCAGCCGCGCGGCGAGCGCGGCCAGCGGCAGCGCCATGCCGTGATCCGGATCCGGGGCGGCAAGCCGCAGGGTCTCGCCGGCGCCGAGCGGGATGTCCGGCAGAACGATGCCCCATTCCGGCAGCGACACCCCGGACAGGCGGCAGCCCGGCACCAGCCCGGCCAGTCGCACGCCGGCCAGGAAGCGCAGCATCCGGTTGCCGAGATTGCCCTCGTTACCGAGATGCACCACCGGAAAGAATGGCCGCGCCGGGCCGCTGTCGGCGGTAGCGCCGGGACCCGTGCCGCTCATGCCGGGTTCTCCGCCCCGCGCCGGGCGGCGAAGAAATCGCGCAGCAGCGTCTGCGCCTCGCGTTCGCGCACGCCGCCCACCACCTCGGGCCGGTGGTGGCAGGAGGCGGCGGCGAACACCCGCGCGCCGTGCTCCACCCCGCCGCCCTTGGGGTCGTAGGCGCCGAACACCACGCGCCGGATGCGGAACAAGCTGGCCGCCTGGGCGCACATCGGGCAGGGCTCCAGCGTCACGAACAGGTCGCAGCCCACCAGCCGCGGCGTGCCCAGCCGTGCGGCGGCGGCGCGCAGGGCGAGCAGCTCGGCATGGGCGCTCGCGTCGTTGTCCGCTTCCACCTGGTTACCGGCGCGCGCCAGCACGCGCCCGTCCGGCGCGATCACCACCGCGCCCACCGGCACCTCTCCGCGCGCGGCGGCGGCGCATGCCTCGGCCAGGGCTTGCTCCATCGGATCCACGCGGGTTTCTCCTGCTGCGCGGCGCGAGTGAGGCAGAGCCGCCGGATCGGGGCAAGCCGCGCCGGCTTGGCGCGCGCCCGCGCCGCACGCATGATGCCCCGGCCTGTTGAAGGGGAGGAAGGACAGATGGCGGACAACCCACGCTGGACGCGCCGGCCGGAGGGATCGACCTGGGGCGACTGGGGACCGGATGACGAGCGCGGCCGGCTCAACCTGGTGACCCCGGCCAAGGTCCTGCAGGGCATCGCCGAGGTGCGGCATGGGCGGACCTTCTGCCTGTCGCTGCCGCTCGATTACCCGGGCGGCGCGGTGCTGAACCCGCGCCGCAACCCGCCGGTGCTGACGCCCACGCTGCGCGACGGCAAGCCCAACATGAACTACCCGCTGCGCTGCGACGATCCGACCGCGCTCGATATCGTCAGCGACGATCAGGTGCTGCTGACGTTGCAGTATTCGACCCAGTGGGACAGCCTGGCACATGTCGGGCAGATGTTCGACGCCGACGGCGACGGTACGCCCGAGGACGTGTACTACAACGGCTTCCGCGCCGGGCGCGACGTCCTGGGGCCGGTGCTCTACGACGCCGCCGGCAACCAGACACCGAGCCCCGGGCCGCAAGGGGCGCGCCATCTGGGGCTGGAGCCGATGGCGACGTCCTGCGTGCAGGGCCGCGCGGTGATGATCGATCTGGAGGCGCATTTCGGGCGCTCGGGCCGGATCGTCGGCTACGACGATCTGATGGGCGTGCTGGCGAAGGACAAGGTGGTGGTGGAGGAAGGCGATTTCGTCTGCATCCGCACCGGATTCGCGCAGCTGCTGCTGGACATGAAGAAGAAGCCGGACCGGGAGAAGCTGTTCGCGACGACCTCCGCGCTGGACGGGCGTGATCCGCGGCTGCTGCAGTGGGTGACGGACACCGGGCTGGTGGCGCTGCTGGCGGACAACTACGCGGTGGAGGCGGCGCCGGCCCGCCCCTGCGCGGACGATTATTGCGCATCGCTGCCGCTGCACGCGCACTGCCTGTTCAAGCTCGGCGTCTATCTGGGGGAGATGTGGTATCTCTCGGAACTGGCCGACTGGCTGCGCGCCAACGGGCGGAACCGCTTCCTGCTGACCGCCCCGCCGTTGCGACTGCCGGGCGCGGTGGGTTCGCCGGCGACGCCGGTGGCGACGGTGTAACCCGCCTGCAGGGGGGGCTGGAGGGAGGTGATCGTGAGGGGAATTTCCTCATGATCCGGGGAGCAACCCGCTCCGATCTCGGCTATATTCGCTTTCCTGAAAGCCCGGTCCGTTCACGCGTTGGCAACCCGGCCGGCGGAGACTGCGCGTGTTCCCTTCGGTCATTCTCCCATGCCCTTCTCCGGCCGGCCGCGGCGCCATCCGTGGAAGCCCTGCCAGCCGTCCCTCGGCGCCGCGCTCGAGCGCGACGAAGTGCCGGCGATCGAGGTGGTCCGGGCCGTCGCCGGCCCGATCGTCGGCGCCGTGACCAGCCATTTCTTCGGCCCACGACGGAGGGACCTCGCATGACCACGCTCAGCCTTGCCGCCGAGACCGCGCCCGACCAGGTGCGCGACCGCCCGGCCGCGGCGCGTACCCGGGTGCAGTTCGACCTGCCGCCCCGCTCGATCGAGCGGCTCAACACGCTCAAGCGCAAGACGGAAGCCGCGTCCTACGCCGAGGTGGTGAAGAAGGCGCTCCGCCTGTACGAAGCGCTGATCGAGGAGACCGAGGCCGGCAAACAGTTCCTGGTGCGCGACGCCAACGGCAGCGTCGCGCCCTTGCGGCTGTTCCTGTAGCGGCGGCCCTCGACTCCTTCTGGTTCCAGGTCCGTCAGGCGCCCTTGTTCACCACCAGCACGCGGCGGTTGCGCGCCTCCGGCGTCTGGGCCGGGGTCGGCACCAGCAGGCCCTTCTCGCCCATGCCCACCGCCTCCAGCCGCGAACCCGGGATGGCGTAGGTCTGTTCCAGATAGCTTGCCACCGCGCGGGCCCGCTGCTCCGACAGCGCCTGGTTGTAGGCGGGGGAGCCGACCGTGTCGGTGTGTCCCTCGATCCGGAAGCGATCGCCGGCCAGTTTCGGATCCTTCAGCGCGGTGCCGAGCGAGCCCAGCACCTTCTTGGCCTGCGGCGTCAGCGCCGCCGAACCAGTGGCGAAATCGACATTCAGGCTGACCGAGGGAGCCGCCGCGTGGCCACCATGCACCACCCGGATCCCGCGCGTCGTCGCCGGACCATTGGCCGAGGGGGTCAGCGCATTCACGATCTGGTGCGGGCTGGGCGTCGGCGCGGCGGGGGCGGCAAGCGGGGCCGTAACGGGAGCAGCGCCGGAGGCGGCCGGCTGGGTCTGGGCCAGGGCCGGCGCGCCGGCAAGCAGCAGGGCGGCCAGGGTAAGCGTAGCACGCATGTGGGTACCTCCGGGTCAGGGTTGTCACAAGTTGTAGCACACAACCCCAACGGGCGAGGCAGCGAAGATCGGCGGGGATTTCTCCCCCGCCGGCGGGTGACAGCGCCGCGCGCCTGCCGCATCCTCCGCCGGTCCAGGTTGAACCGACCAAGGGGAGAACAACGCCCATGACCACGAAAATGCTGGAAGGCAAGGTCGCCGTCGTCACCGGTGCCGGGCGCGGGATCGGCCGCGCCATTGCGCTGGCGATGGCCGAGAACGGCGCCAAGGTGGTGGTGAACGACGTCGGCGCCGCCGTCACCGGCGAAGGCCACGACGCCACTCCGGCGCAGCAGGTGGTGCGCGAGATCGAGGCCGCGCACGGCCAGGGTGCGGCGGTCGCCAACGCGGACTCGGTGGCGGAATGGGAGGCGGCGCAGCGCATCGTCGCCACCGCGATCGACCGCTACGGGCGGATCGATATCGTCGTGAACAACGCCGGCATCCTGCGCGACCGCATGTTCCACTACATGTCGCCCGAGGAGTTCGACGCCGTCATCAAGGTGCACCTGTACGGCGCGTTCTACGTCTCCCGCGCCGCTGTGACCCATTTCCGCAAGCAGGAGAGCGGGGCGTTCGTGCACATGACTTCCACCTCCGGCCTGATCGGCAGCGTGGGGCAGGTGAACTACGGGGCCGCCAAGCTCGGCATCGCCGGGCTGTCGCGCAACATCGCGATGGACATGCAGCGCTACAAGATCCGTTCCAACTGCATCGGCCCGCACGCGTTCAGCCGCATGATCGAGACGGTGCCGGGGCAGAGCGAGGAGCAGATGAAGGCGCGCGCGGCGAAGACGCGGCCCGACCAGGTGGCGCAGCTGGCCGCGTTCCTGGCCTGCGACGCCGCACACGAAATCTCCGGGCAGATTTTCGGCGCGCGCGGCAACGAGATCTATCTGTATAGCCAGCCGCGCCCGATCCGCATCATGCACCGCGGCGACGGCTGGACCCCGGCGAAGATGGCCGAGCACCTGCTGCCGGCGGTGCGCGGCAGCCTGACGCCGCTGGAGCGCACCCGGGACGTGTACAGCTGGGACGCGATCTGAACCCGACGGGGACGGCGGCGGGAGAGCCGCCGCCTACCCCCCGAGCAGCGCGGCGCGGAAGCGGTCGCGGGCGACGTGCGGCTGCAGGTTGCGCTTGATCTTCAGCGGCGGGCCTTCCGTCACCCGCAGCAGGATGAAGCACAGCCCGCCGCCTTCGCGCAGCAGCCGGCGCCCTTCGTCCATCTCGGCTTCCGTATTGATCGTGTGGACCACCGGGATGCCGGCGCCGCGCGCGATCACGTCCAGCGCCACGCCGAGGCCGGTGTGGCTGTCCTGGTTGCCGGTTTCGCCATAGTGGCCGTTATCGACGCAGATGATCGCCAGGTTGGGCGGGTTCTGCACCGCGATCGCCGCCAGCGCGCCGAGGTTCATCAGCAGCTCGCCGTCGCCGGTGACCACCAGCACCCGCCGCTTCGGCTGCGCCAGCGCGAGACCGAGGCCCATCATCGGCGCCGCGCCCATCGCCCCGGCCAGGCCGAACACGCTCGGCGCATCGGCGGTCATCGCCGTCAGTTCCTGCGCCGCGCCGGCCAGCCCGCCGACCACCAGGAAATCCTGCGGGCGTTCGATCAGCGCCGGCACCGCCTGGCGCCGGTCCAGCACCGGGGCCGGCAGGGTGGACATCTGGATCCGGTTCAATTTCGCCATGATCGATCCCCCCCTCAGAACGGCTTCGCGCCGATGAGTTTCTGCGTCAGCAGCACCGCGACCGCCATGCCCGACTGGAACGCCATGGTCAGCGCGGCGGAGGCGGTGGCGATCACCTCGTCCGGGCGCTCGGCGCGCAGGCAGATCACGCCCATCGCCTTCAGCACCGGCTCGACCGCCTGGCCCATGGCGAACTGCCACGGGTTTCCCTCGCCGTAATCGCCGCGCATGCTGACCAGGGTCAGGAACGGAAACCGCCCGCCGTTGGTCAGCGACAGCATGTTGATGCAGTTGCCGACGCCGGAGGACTGCATCAGCAGCACCCCGCGCGCACCGCCGAGATCGGCGCCGGCGAGCAGCGCGACGCCTTCCTCCTCGGTGGTCAGCGGGATCGATTGCGCGTCCGGATCGGCCAGCGAGCGGTCGATCAGCACCTTGTGCCCGGCATCGGGCACATAGGCGAACTGCGTCACCCCGGCACGGCGCAACAGGTCGTACAGCGCGTGCGGCCAAGTGGCGGCCCCGGTATCCTTGTCGAATTCGGCCATGCGCCCCTCCCTCGATCCGGCCAGTCTGCCGGCCCCGGCGGACGGCGTCCATTGCCCCCCGGGCGGCGCTTTCGGCTCATAGCGACCGAAGATGACCCATGAAGGATGGGTCACCTTCGGTCGCTATGGGTCTCATGCTGCGCGCGGCCGCCCCACCAACCCCGCGCGCGATCCCAACCGCCCGAAAGACCGGAAGAGTCGGTCTTTCGAGCGGTTGGGATCAGATCCCCGTCCGACGCAGCAGGAACACCGCCTGTTCGCCGAACAGATTGGCCAGCCGGGGAAACCGCCGCCAGGGTGCGCGGCGGCCTGCCTCGTCGGCGGCGAACCAGCGTTCCACGCCGTAGCCCTCCTGCGCGCACAGATCGAAGAAGTCGCGGATGGTGCAGGGGTGGATGTTGGGCGTCTCGTACCACATCCGGTTCCAGGTCGCGGTCATCGGCATCCGCCCGCGCCGCAGCAACTGCCAACGCACCAGCCAGTGACCGAAATTGGGAAAGCTCACGATCGCGCGGGAGCCGATGCGCAACATCTGGCGCAGCACCTCGCGCGGGCGCTCCACCGCCTGCAACGTGCGCGACAGCACCACATAGTCGAACGCGTCGTCCGGGTACTGCGCCAGGTCGCTATCGGCGTCGCCATGCATCACCGGCAGGCCGTGCGCCACCGCGCGCGTCACCTCGGCCATGTCGATCTCGATCCCGCGGGCGTCGCAGCCCTTGGTGGTGAACAGCTCCTCGATCAGCGTGCCGTCGCCGCAGCCGATATCCAGCACCCGGGTGGCGGGCGCGATCATGGCGGCGATCAGTTGCAGATCGACGCGCAGGTTCTTGGCGACGAACCGGACCGGGTCCTGCACGTTCATGGCGCCGATTCCGCCCCGATGCTCACAGCTTCGCGTGCGCCGCGCAGCCGGACAGGAATCCGGCCAGGGTGCGGTGGAAGTCCGGCTCGTCCAGCAGGAATGCGTCGTGACCCTTGTCGGAGGCGATCTCGACGAAGCTCACGTTCGCCCCGGCGCGGTTGAGCGCGCGCGCGACCGACCGGCTCTCGGCGGTCGGAAACAGCCAGTCGGAGGTGAACGAGACCAGCAGGAACCGCGTGCGGGTGCCGCGGAAGGCGCTCGCCAGGTCGCCGCCGTGATCGGCGGCCAGATCGAAATAATCCATTGCCCGCGTGATCGTCAGGTACGAATTGGCGTCGAACCGGCTGACGAAGGTGCTGCCCTGGTGGTGCAGGTAGCTTTCCACCTCGAACATGTCGCCGAACAGGCTGATCGCCTCCTGCGAGTCCTTCGGCGCCGTTTGCAGCCGCCGGCCGAATTTGCGGGTGAGCGCCTGCTCGGACAGATAGGTGATGTGCGCGCACATGCGGGCCACCGCGAGACCGCGCGCCGGCACCCGCCCGCTCACCCAGTAGCGTCCGCCCTGCCAGTCGGGATCGGCGAAGATCGCCTGCCGGCCGACCTCGTTGAAGGCGATGTTCTGTGCCGAGTGGTAGGCCGCGGAGGCGATCGGCAGGGCGGCGAACACCATGTCCGGGTAGTCCGCCGCCCATTGCAGCACCTGCATGCCGCCCATCGAGCCGCCGATCACCGCGAACAGCCGCGCGATCCCGAGATGCGTGACCAGCCGGTGCTGCGCGCGCACCATGTCGCGGATGGTCACGGGGGGGAAATCGGTGCCCCAAGGGGGGGAAGGCGTGGGCGCGGACGGCGTGCTCGTCTCGCCCGCCGACCCGTCGCGCGGGCTGCGCGGCCCGGTGCTGCCCATGCAGCCGCCCAGCACATTGGCGCAGATGACGAAGAAGCGGTCGGTATCGACTGGCCGCCCCGGCCCCACCACCTGGTCCCACCAGCCCGGCTTGCCGGTGATGGGATGGGTTTCGGCCACATACTGATCGCCGGTCAGCGCATGGCAGACCAGCACCGCATTGGACCGCGCCGCGTTCAGCGTCCCGTAGGTGCGATAGGCCACGGTCAGCCGCGCCAACCGGGCGCCGCATTCCAGCGCCATGCCGTCCGCGAACGTCACGTGCTGATGCGGCTGGTCGGAAAGGGCGACGGGCTGGTCCATGCCTGGGTCCATGATCGGGGGCGCACTTAGCCGCACGCGGCCGGCCGGGGCAACCGGCGGGTTTGCAGGCCCGGCCGCTTCGGTTATCTGTTCTGCCCCCCGCTCGTCCCCCTCCGGCGGCCGGGGCGCCCCTGGCGGGCAGCGTCGCACGGCAGGGCACCACGACAGTCTCCGCGCAGGGTCCATGTCCAGCCCCCTTTCTCTCGCTGATACGCCGCCCGCCCCTGCCGCCGCCGCGGCGGAGGAGCCGGCCGCGCCCGCCCCCTGGTCGCCAGGCGACGCCGGCCCCACCGATCTGGCGGCGTTGCGCGCCGAACTCGACCGTATCGACGATGCGCTGCACGACCTGCTGATCCGCCGTGCGGATGTGGTGGCGCGGGTCGCCGCCACCAAGCCGAACGGCACGCTCGCACTGCGTCCGGGGCGGGAGGCGGCGATCATCCGCCGGCTGCTCGCCCGCCACACCGGGCACCTGCCGCCGCAGGCGCTGGTGCGGCTGTGGCGCGAGCTGCTGGCCGCCACCACCGCGATGCAGGGACCCTTCGTCATTGCCGTGTGCGAGCCGGGCGACGGCGCGCTGTTCGCCCAGGCGGCGCGCGAGCAGTTCGGCGCGCTGACGCCGATCCGCGTGCATACCAGCGCGGCGCAGGCGATCGCCGACGTGAGCGCCCATCGCGCCTCGCTCGCCGTGCTGCCGCTGCCGTCGGAGACCGAGGCGCCGCGCGATGCCTGGTGGACCGCGCTGCTGCACAAGGACGATCCGCGCATCCATATCGTCGCCCGGCTGCCGTTCTGGTCCCGCCGCGCCGAGGGCGCGCCGGACGCCCCGGCGCTGGTGATCGCCGCGATCCCGCCCGATCCGAGCGGGGACGACCGTTCGCTGATCGGCCTCGAACTCGACCGCGAGACCAGCCGTGCCCGGTTGGCCGCCACACTCACCGCCGCGGGCTTCGCGCTGGACGGTGCAGGCGGGGCCATCCCCGGCAGCCTGATCCTGCGCCGTGAGTCCGGGGCCCCGGTCGCCCACGCGCTGGTGGACGTCGTCGGCCACGTGAGCGACGACGACCCCCGCCTGTCGCATCTCGCCGCCGTGC
>JAJZVS010000413.1 GCA_021845555.1 Pseudomonadota bacterium | reverse complement strand
CGCGGCGCCTACACGGCGGAAGGCGTGGAAATCCGCTTCGTCTCCTCCCCCAGCCCGGCGCAAGCCGCGCGCACCCTGCTCGACGGCAGCGCCGACGTCTGCTGGGGCGGACCGATGCGGGTCATGGCCACCTACCAGTCCGACCCGGACTGCGACCTGGTGTGCTTCGCCGAAATCGTCACCCGCGATCCCTTCCTGCTGGTCGGCAGCGCGCCGCGCCCGCAGTTCCGCCCCGCCGACCTGCTGGAAGCGAAGCTCGGCAGCGTGAGCGAAGTGCCCACCCCCTGGCTCTGCCTGCAGGAAGACCTGCGCCGGGCCGGGATCGATCCCGCCCGCGTCGCGCGCGTGGCGGACCGGTCCATGGCCGAGAACTGCGCAGCGCTGCGCCGGGGCGAGATCGACGTGGTGCAGGTGTTCGAACCCTACGCCACGACACTGCTCGCCGAAGGCGCCGGGCACCTGTGGTACGCCGCCGCCTCCCGCGGGCCGACCTCCTACACCACGCTCTACGCGCGCCGCGCGGTGATCGCGGGGAAACGCGACGAACTGCGCGGGATGGTGCGCGCGATCTACCGTACCCAGCGCTGGCTCGCCGGCGCCTCCGGCTCCGAAATCGCGGCCACCGTGGCGTCCTACTTCCCCGACGTGCCGCAGCCGATCCTCGCCGCCGCCTACGAGCGCTACAAGGCGCTCGGCATCTGGGGCCGGGACCCGATCCTGCCGCGCGAGGGCTACGACCGGCTGCGCGCCGGCCTGGTCTCCGGCGGCCTGGTCGATCCCGGCACACCATTCGAAACCGCCGTCGATAACAGCCTGGCCGAGGAAGTCCTCGCCCAGTTCTCCGCCTGAGCACCACCGCAAAAGGAACGCCGCATGCCACACGCCACCACCGATGACGGAGTGCGCCTCCACTACGAAGAAACCGGCGCCGGAACGCCGGTCGTCTTCGTGCACGAATACGCCGGCGACTGGCGCAGCTGGGAACCGCAGCTGCGCCACTTCGGCCAGCGCTACCGCGCCATCGCCTATAACGCCCGCGGCTACCCGCCGTCGGACGTGCCCGAGAACGTCGCCGCCTACTCCCAGCACCGCGCGGCCGACGACATCCGGTCCATCCTCGATCACCTGAAGATCGACCGCGCCCATATCGTCGGCCTGTCGATGGGCGGCTTCGCCACGCTGCACTTCGGCTTCCGCCACCCGACGCGCGCCCGCTCCCTGGTGGTCGCCGGCTGCGGCTACGGCGCCGAAACCGAAAGCCGCGCCCGCTTCCGCGCCGAAGCCGAAGCCATCGCCGCCTTCATCGACCAGAACGGCATGCAAACCTTCGCCGCCAAATACGCCTACGGCCCGACCCGCGTGCAGTTCGAGAACAAGGACCCGCGCGGCTTCGCCGAATTCAAGCAATACCTCTCGGAACATTCCGCGCTCGGCGCGCGCAACACCCAGCTCGGCGTGCAACGCGAACGCCCCTCGCTCTACGACCTGGTCGAGGACATGAAACGCCTGACGCTACCCACCCTCATCCTGACCGGCGACGAGGACTGGCCCTGCCTCAACCCCGGTATCCTGATGAAACAAACCATCCCCACCGCCGCACTCTCGGTGATGCCCAACTGCGGCCATACCATCAACATCGAAGACCCCGACGAATTCAACCGCCTGGTCGCCGCCTTCCTCGCCCAAGTGGACGCCAACCGCTGGCCCACCCGCGACCCCCGCGCCGTCACGGCATCCATCACGGGGATAAAATAGTCTCGGGGGCGGGGGAGGAAGAAGGCCAGGGGGCGCTGCCCCCCGGACCCCCGCCAAGGGCACGCCCTTGGAACCCTTCAGTTGGCTTCGCCGGGAAGGGGGCGCTACCCGGACCTGGGCTGGTCCGAGTAGCGCCCCCTTCCCGGCGAAGCCGTCCGAGGGGTCCAGGGGACTTGTCCCCTGGCAGGGTTCCAAGGGGCAGCGCCCCTTGGCCTTCCTTCCTCCCCCCCCCCGGGGACCGTTCACCCGCGACGGAGCGGGGCGAGGTGGAAGGTGGTGACGCTTTCCAGGCGGGGGGACCAGAGGAACTGGTCGATCGGGGTTGCCGCGGTTGCGGTGTAGCCGGCGGCGCGCAGTGTGGTGGCGTCGCGGGCGAGGGTGGCGGGGTTGCAGCTGACGTAGATCACGCAGGGTGGGCGGGCGGCGGCGAGGGTCGGCATTTGCGCTGTGGCGCCCGCCTGGGGCGGGTCGAGCACGACGGCGGCGGCGCCGGCGAGTTCGGCGGCTGACAGCGGCTGGCGGGTGAGGTCGCGCGTGTGGGCGTCGATCCGTCCGGCGAGGCCCGCGGGGGCGATGGCGGCGCGGAGCGTGGCGGCGGTGGCGCTGTCGCCCTCGTAGGCCGCGACCCGGGCGCGGGCGGCCAGCGCGAAGGTGAGCGTGCCGCAGCCGGCGTAGAGTTCGACGATGCGCGCTTTCGGCGGCATGCGGTCCGGCAGGCCGGCCAGCACCGCGGCGAGGATCGCGGCTTCGCCCGCGGCGGAGGCTTGCAGGAACGCGCCGGGCGGCGGCGCGACCTGGACGCCGGACAGGGCGGTGACGGGCGGGCGAAGCACGCAGACCGGCTCGGGCGTGTCGGTGCGCCGGGCCCAGCTGATGCGCGGCAGGTCGTGCGCCTGGGCGAAGGCGGTGAGTTTGCTGCGGTCGGCCAGGCTGGGCGCGGCGTCGGTGCGCAGCAGCAGGTCGGGGCCGGCGTCGAGCAGGTTGGCGATCGCCGATGCCTCCCGCCGCAGCGCGTCGAGCCCGCCGAGCAGGGCGCGCAGCGGCGCGATCAGCGCGGCGAGGCGCGGGTGGAGGACGGGGCAGGTGGCGAGGTCGATCACCTCGGCCCCGCGCGTGCGGTGCAGGCCGAGGCGGACCGTGCCGCCGCTTTCGCGGCGTGCGGCCAGGTCCATGCGCCGGCGCGCGCCTGGCGGCGTGGCGACGGTGGGGGCAAGCGGCGGGTCCGTGAAGCCGGCGCGGACCAGGGCCTCGCGCAGCAGGGAGGCTTTCCAGGCGAGGTAGGGTGCGGCG
>JAJZVS010000412.1 GCA_021845555.1 Pseudomonadota bacterium | reverse complement strand
CCAGCTTGGCGGCCACCGCCTTCGACAGGGCGGCGGAAGCCGGTGCCGGACGAAGCAGGCCGCCGGCGGCGGCAAGGCAGGCAAAACCAAGCAGGCCGGCACGCAGCCGGGCGCGAACTCGCATCAGCCGTCTCCCTGAGTGAAAATTGTCAGCAGGACTTTCCCGCCGCAACGCTACGCGGTCCCTCCCCTGCCGGCAAGGCGGCATGCTGGGGGAATCGGCGTCGATGTGCCATCCTGGTGGAAGCCACAGCCCGCGAGGAGACCGCCCATGCCTGCGCTGACCGAACTCGATCCGCAGGAGGCGCTGGTCTGCACCATGGTCCTGGTCGCCGCCGGCGATGGCGCGATGACGGACCGCGAGATCGGCGCGATGTCGGTGCTGGTGCAGACCCTTCCGGCCTTCCGCGGTTTTTCGAGCGAACGCCTGCGGGCGGCGACCGATGCGGCGGTGCGGCTGTTGGACGAGACCGAGGGCCTCGCCCACGCCGCGCGGCTGATCCGCGCCGCACTCGAACCGCGCCTGCGGGAGACGGCCTATGCGCTGGCCTGCCAGGTGGTCGCCGCCGATGCGGTGGCGAGCCAGGGTGCGCTGCAGATGCTGGCGTTCCTGCGCACCGAGCTGCATCTCGATTCGCTGGTTGCCGCCGCGATCGAACGTGGCGTCGGCGCCCTGGTCCGCCCGCTGGAATCCTGCCGCGGATCGCGCGCCACCACGGACTGAGCGTCGCCGCGCCTTCAGACTCCCGGGCCGCTCGCTCCCGGGCCGCCGGCTCAGGGGGCACTGGCTCGGAGGACCCTGAGCCGGCGGCCCTGGGGCGGGACGCAACAACCGGAACGATACGACACATGGCTCTCGTCTTCGCGGCCCTCGCAGCGATCCTGGCAATGCTCGCGGTGCTCGCCTGGGCACGCGCCGAGCGGTTCGCCCGCCGGGTCGAGCGGCTGACGCGGCTGGCCGCGCGCGAAACGGCCGAGGTCGAGCGCCTGCGCCGCGCCGACGCCGCGGTGGTCGAGCGCCTGCCCGACCCGCTGATCGTGCTGAACGCCGCCGGTGCGCCGCTGCGCGCCAACGCCGCCGCGCAGGTCGCCTTCGGCGCCGACATCGCCGCGGTGCTGCGCCATCCGGAACTGCGCGGTGCGATCGAGCGCGGCTTCGCCACCGGCGCGACGCAGACGGCCGATCTCTCCCTGCCGGTGCCGGTGCCGCGCGAGCTGCGCGGCAGCGTGGTGTCGCTCGACCCGCCGCTGGCCGACGGCGGGCGGGCACTGGTGGTGCTGTCGGACCGCACGCGCGAGCGCGCCGTGGAGCGCATGCGCGCCGATTTCGTCGCCAATGCCAGCCACGAGCTGCGCACGCCGCTGGCCTCGCTGATCGGCTTCATCGACACGCTGCGCGGGCCGGCCGCCGACGATCCACCGGCGCAACGCCGCTTCCTCGGGATCATGGCCGAGCAGGCGGCGCGGATGAGCCGGCTGATCGACGACCTGCTCAGCCTCTCGCGCATCGAACTGGCGGAGCACCAGACGCCGGTGGAACAGGTGGAACTCGGCAAGCTGCTGGAACGCCTGGCCGCCGGGTTCGAGCCGCGGCTGGCGGGGGGCGGGGGGCGGCTCACGCTCGAGCTCGCCCCCGGCCTGCCGGCGGTGATCGCGGATACGGACCAGCTGGCGCAGGTGGTGCAGAACCTGCTGGACAATGCCCTGAAATACGGCGCCCTGCCGGGCACCGCGGCGGGGATGGCCGGGGCGGGGGAGCTCCGGCTTTCCGCCGCGCCGGCGCAGGAGGGGCGCTGGCCGGCCCGGCCCGGCGTGGTGTTCGCGGTCGCCGATCGCGGTCCGGGCATCCCCCGCGCCCATCTGCCGCGGCTGACCGAGCGGTTCTACCGGGTGGACACCGGCCGTTCGCGCGCCGCCGGCGGCACCGGGCTGGGGCTTGCGATCGTCAAGCACATCGTCAACCGCCATCGCGGCCAGCTGGCGATCGACAGCCAGGAGGGCGCGGGCACCACCGTCAGCATCTGGCTCCCCTGCGCCGAAGCGCCGGCCCCGGCCGCCACGCCGGCGGGGGATCAGGCCACCGCGGCCGTCTGATCCCGCGCTGCCGCGGCGGTCGGGATCGCGGCGTTCCGCCGCCCGAACGCCAGCACCGCGTCCACCAGCGCCGCGATGTCCTCCGCCCGGGTGCGGTGGTTCACCAGCGCGGCGCGGATCGCCAGCCGCCCGTCGATCGTGGTGGTGGACGGGGCGGCGATGCCGGCCTCCTGCAGATCGGCCACCAGCGCCGCGGTGCGCGCGTCCGCTTCCGCCCCGGCAAAGCGATAGCGGAAGCAGACGATATTCAGCGCGACCGGGGCGAGCAGTTCCAGCTCCGGCTCGGCGGCGACCCGGGCGGCAAGGGCTTGCGCCAGCCGGCAGCTCTGCGCGATCGCGCGGCCGAGTCGCTCCGCGCCCCAGGTCTTCAGCGTGAACCACACTTTCAGCGCGCGAAACCCGCGCGAGAGGTCGGGGCCGAAGTCGCAGGGCCAGGGGGCGCCGCCGGCCAGCCCGCGCGCCTCGTGGCGCAGATAGGCGGCGGGCGCGGCGAAGGCCTGCTCGGCCAGGCGCGGGTCGCGCACCAGGATGCATCCGGCGTCGTAGGGGACCTGGCCCCATTTGTGGAAATCGAACGCCAGGCTGTCCGCCGCCGCGATCCCCGCCAGCTTCGGCCGCAGTTCCGGGGCGAAGGCCGCGAGCGCGCCGAACGCGCCGTCCACATGGAACCACAGACGCTCCCGCCGGCAGAGCGCGGCCAGCCCGGCGAGGTCGTCGATCGCGCCGATATCCACCGTGCCGGCGGTGCCCACCGCCAGGAACGGGGTCAGCCCGGCGGCGCGGTCGGCGGCGATCGCGGCTGCCAGCGCGCCGAGGTCCATGCGACCGGCCGGATCGGTCGGGATCAGCCGCAGCGCCTCGGTCCCGAGCCCGGCCATGTCCATCGCGCGCGGAATGCAGCCATGCGCGGCAGCCGAGGTGTAGGCCGTCAGCCGCCGTCCCGCCACGCCGGTC
>JAJZVS010000411.1 GCA_021845555.1 Pseudomonadota bacterium | reverse complement strand
AGGCCCAGCCGGGCGTGTCCAGCGGCCCCTGCGTCACCACGCCATCGACCGCGAAGCCGCGATCGACCGGGCCGTAGATGCCGGCGGCGCCGCGATTGGCGTCCAGCGTGCCGATCCAGGGCGCGGCGCCGATGGTGGAGGCCATCGCCACGAAGCACTGGTTCTCCATCGCCCGCGCCGCCGCCGCGATGCGCACGCGATGATAGCCGGCGAGCGTGTCGGTGCAGCTCGGCACCAGGATCAGCCACGCCCCCGCCTCCACCTGCGCGCGCACCAGCGCGGGGAACTCGGCGTCGAAGCAGATGGCGATGCCGATGCGGCCGAACGCGGTGTCGAACACGGCCGGCGGCGCGCCGGGGCTGACGCCCCAGTCCTCCGCCTCGAACCGGGTCATCACATGCTTGTCCTGGAACGCCACGCGCCCGTCCGGGTCGATCAGCGGCGCGCGGTTGACGATGCGCCCGTCCGCGGCGGCGAAGGGCATCGTGCCCGGCAGCAGCCAGACCTCGTGCCGCCGCGCCACCAGCCGCGCCGCGTCCAGCGCCTCGGCCGCCTGCGCGACGCCGCGCCGCAACTCCGCCGCGAGGTCGGGCTGCGCGCCGGCCGCCGCCTCCAGCGGCGCGTATTCCGGCAACAGCAGCAGCCGCGCCCCGCGCAGCACCGCCTCCGCCACTTCCCGGTCGAGCCGCGCCGCCCAGCCGGCGACGCCCTCGCCGCGGCCGACCTGCCAGGCCATGGCGCCGATGCGAACGAAGCTCATGTTCCGTCACGCGGTCCCAGGGGCTTGATCCAGAACGACAGCCGGTTGGCCACCTTGTCCGCCGAATCGACCTGCTTCCAGCGCATCGTGCAGGCAAGGTCGGGGTGGTGCGCGTAGCCCCGGCGCTGCCAGAAGCCGTTCAGCGGCACCGCCCCGGCCGGGCGCAACGGATGCCCGGCCGGGCGCTCGACCGCGCAGAAACAGGCGAAGCCGGCGTCCGAGCTGCGCCGGGCGTGCTCCTCGCGCCGGCGGAAGAATTCCACGCCCAGGCCCCGGCCGCGCCAGGCGGGCAGCAGCACCGATTCGCCGAAATAGAAATACCGCGCCGGATCGAGGCCGGCGGCCCGGAACGGCGCCTGCACCGCCGCCTCGGTATCGGCGAGCGGCAGGCAGGTGGAGCAGCCGACCGGCTCATCCCCGTCGAACGCCACCGCCATGCCGCCGCGCGGGCTGCGGGCGAGGTCGGAGAGATAGACCTGCTCCTCGTTCAGCTCGCCGTCGTACAGGTACGGCCATTCCCGGAACACCGCGATGCGCAGGCGCGCCAGCGCGGGCAGATGGGGGCGCATGGCGGCGCCGGCGAAGAAGTCCACGTGCATCGACATGCCGGTTCTCTTGCATTGCCGGGCGCGCTTGCCAAGCGGCCCGGTTTGCGCGGCGCGGCCGGGGCGCTATGTCGGCGCACAGACAACGGATCGGAGGAACGCCATGACCCGCGTCATGTTCACCGGCGGCAGCGGCAAGGCCGGCAGGCACGTGGTGCAGTACCTGGTCGACCAGGGCTGCCAGGTGCTCAACATCGACCGCACCCCGCTCGACCATCCCAAGGTGCGCACGCTGATCACCGACATCACCGATTCGGGGCAGGTGTTCAACGCGCTGTCGTCCTACATGGGCCTGCGCGAGTTCGACCCGTCGCTGCGGCCGGTGAAGCCGGACGCGGTGGTGCATTTCGCCGCCATCCCGCGCATCATGATCACGCCCGACAACGAGGTGTTCCGCATCAACACGATGGGCACCTACAACGTCATCGAGGCGGCGGTGACGCTGGGCATCCGCAAGATCATCATCGCCTCGTCGGAAACCACCTACGGCCTCGTGTTCAGCCACGAGCCGCGCGACCCGGCCTATCTGCCGCTCGATGAGGACTATCCGGTCGATCCGCCGGACAGCTACGCGCTGTCCAAGATCTGCAACGAGGCGACGGCGAAGTCCTTCGCCACGCGCAGCGGCTTCGACATCTACGCCATCCGCATCGGCAACGTGATCGAGCCGCACGAATACGCGAACTTCCCCGGCTTCTTCGCCAACCCCGAGGGCCGCAAGCGCATCCTGTGGAGCTATATCGACGCCCGCGACCTCGGCCAGCTCATCATGCGGGCGATCCAGACCGACGGGCTGGGCTATCAGGTGTTCAACGCCGCCCAGGACGATTGCTCGTCCGACCTGCCGACCGCGGAACTGCTGCGGCGCTACTACCCGAACGTCAGGCTCACGCGCCCGCTCGGCGAATACGAGACGCTGCTTGCCAACCGCAAGGCGCGCGAGATGCTCGGCTTCAGGCCCGCCCATTCCTGGAGGCAGGAGATCCCAGCGCAGCGGTAACGGCGGCGAGTTCGCGCGCGGCGATCGCGTCGCGCGCGGCGAGCAGGGGGGCGACGAGGTCCCGCGGCGTCACCCCATCGGCCGCCATCATCAGGCGGACCAGCGGGTCCGTCAGCAGCGTCTCGAACGTAAGGGCGCGCCGACCATCCTGACACATGGCAATCTCCTCCGCCGCACACCGTTCAGATGGGCATTCTGCCGTGTCGATGCTGCGTCGGGCGCGTTAATTGCGTGTCAGATACTTTGTGTTACGTCGCGTGACACGACGTCAACTCAGTTTCGGATCGATCCAGCGCGCCCAGGCCATCCCGTTGTTCGCGGCGTCCGGCGCCATTGCCGTCTCCAGCACGGCCAGCATCGGCCCCTGCAACCCGGCCGGCAGCTCGAAGGCGATGCGGTCGCTGCCATGGCCGGCCACCGTCGCCGTCCCCTGCGCCACCACCGCCCCGTCCATGCGCGCGATCCGCGCCGTGAACGCCACGGCGGCGGAGGTCGGGTTGCCGGCATGCAGCACGCCGCTGGAAAACCGCGTGTGACCATCGAGTCGCACCGGGACGATCGCGCGCGCCGGCGCCTCGCCCGGCCCGTTCGGATGCAACTGGCAGCTTGAGCCGTCGAACACGAAGAAGGCCCAGCCCTGGCTGCCGACGTTCTGCAGGGCGAAAGCCGTGCCGCCCGGCTCGGCGCGC
>JAJZVS010000410.1 GCA_021845555.1 Pseudomonadota bacterium | reverse complement strand
TTGCCGCCCACCTCCGGCACATCGGCGCCGCCGCATGGACCTTCTCCTCGCCGCGCTGGCGCCGGGCATGATCCTCGAGCTGGCGGCGCACCGCGTCGAAGGCATCGCGGATGGCGACATGGGCGTCCTCGTGCGCGTGGTGCTCGGCCGGGTCGCGGTCGACCGTGATGGTGCGCCCCGGCACCGTCATTTCGATCCGTATGTGGAAAATCTTCCCCTGCCGCTGGTGTCGGTGCGACTCTTCGACCACCACTTGGCAGGCGATGATCCGGTCGTAGAACTGCTCGAGCTCGGCCAGGCGATGCTCCACCTGCGTGCGGGCGGACGAGTCCGGCTCCATATGGCGGAAGGTGATCTGGACCGGAACCTGCATGGCGGCCTCCTGATTGGCGCGGGATCTTCCATACCCGCCGGCACGGCGTTTCATCTTGACCCAAATCAAGCAACCGGACCGCCGATCGGGTCAGGCGTCCGCTGCCGTCGTGGCACCACGGCGGATTGATCCACGTCATCGTCGCGCGACCGGCGCCGCGCTATCGGTGAACACGGCCGCAACATCAGGACATCGGTACCCCATGACCTCCGCGACAGACCCGGCTTCGACCATCCCCGCGTGGGATGTGGTCGGCGTGTTCGACACGCCCGAACAGCTCGAAGCGGCGGTGTTCGACCTCGAGACGCAGGGCTTCGACCGCTCCGCCTTCTCCGTGCTCGGCACCGAGACCGCGGTCGAGCGCCGGCTCGGCCAGCGCTATCGGCAGGTGGGCGAACTGGCGGATCGGCCGGACGCGCCGCGGGAAACCTTCTTCGGCCGGGTCTCGCGCCTGGAGGCCGAGTTCGGTCCCGCGGCCGGGCTGGCGGCGGTCGGCGTGATGGTCGTGTTCGGCAGCGGCGTGGTGCCGGTGCTGGTGGCGGCGGCGAGCGGGGCGGCGATCGGCGCGGCGATCGGCGGACTGATCCATCGCCACGATGCCGCGCGGGTGGCCGAGCAACTGGCGCGCGGCGGCTTGCTGCTGTGGGTGACGGTGCGCGACGCGGCGCAGGAACAGACGGCGATGGCACGGCTGCGCGTGCATACCGCGCACGAGGTGCATGCGCATCGCCCGGGCGTGGGTTGACGCAGATCAACCGACCCCGGCCGCCGCGGGCGTAGGCTGCGCGCCCGCCCGGAGACGAACAGCCCCGGGGAGGAACGGGACCGGAGAAGAACGAAATGTCAGAAACCGCACGCCTGGTTCGCTGGTTCGCCACCCTCGGCATCGCCGATGTGCCGGAGGTGGGCGGCAAGAACGCCTCGCTCGGCGAGCTCTACAGCCGGCTCGGCGTCGCTGGCGTGCGCGTGCCGAACGGCTTCGCGTTGACCGCCGGCGCCTATCGCGAAGCGCTGGCCGCGGCCGGCGCGGGGCCGAGGCTGCATGCCCTGCTCGACGGCCTGGACGTGACCGACGTGGCAGCGCTGGCGCGGGCGGCGGCGGCGGCGCGCGACATCGTGTACGCCGCTACCGGCACCGATACGCTGCGCCGCATCATTGCCGAATCCTACGCCACGCTGGAACGCGAATACGGCGCCGGCGTCGCGGTCGCGGTGCGCAGCTCCGCCACCGCCGAGGACCTGCCCACCGCGAGCTTCGCCGGCCAGCACGAGAGCTATCTGAACATCGCCGGGGCCGAGGATCTGTTCGAGGCCTGCCGGCGCTGCTTCGCGTCGCTGTTCACCGACCGCGCCATCGTCTATCGGGTCAACAACGGGTTCGACCATTTCAAGGTCGCGCTGTCGGTCGGCGTGATGAAGATGGTCCGCTCCGACCGCGCCTCCAGCGGGGTGATCTTCACGCTGGATACCGAATCCGGCTTCCGCGACGTGGTGTTCGTCACCGGATCGTACGGGCTCGGCGAGAACGTGGTGCAGGGCAAGGTCGATCCGGACGAGTTCCATGTCCACAAGCCGACCTTCCGCCAGGGCCACCGCGCGGTGCTGCGCCGCGAGCTCGGCCGCAAGCAGCTGACGATGGTGCTGGCAGAGGGCCATACCGGCGCCACCACGCGCGACGAGCCGACCCCGCCCGAAGCGCAGGCCCGCTATTGCCTGACCGATCGAGAAGTGCTGACGCTGGCGGACTACGCGATCCGCATCGAGGAACATTATTCCGCCGCCGCCGGCCATCCGCAGCCGATGGACATCGAATGGGCCAAGGACGCCGGGGACGGCGGCCTCTATATCGTGCAGGCGCGCCCTGAAACGGTCGCCTCCCGCCGCCAGCCCGGCATGCTGGAAACCTACAGCCTGCGCGCCGAGGCGAAGCCGCTGATCACCGGCAAGGCGGTGGGCGAGAAGATCGCCGCCGGCAGCGTGCGGGTGATCCGCGACACCGGGGATCTGCACACGTTCCGCCCCGGCGAGGTCCTGGTGGCGGAACAGACCAACCCCGACTGGGAGCCGGTGATGAAGACCGCCGGCGCGATCGTGACCGACCACGGCGGGCGCACCTGCCACGCCGCGATCGTCGCACGCGAGCTCGGCGTGCCCGCGGTGGTGGGCGCCGGCAACGCGACCGCCATGCTCCGGACCGGCGCCCCCGTCACCGTCTCCTGCGCCGGCGGGGAGGTGGGCGCGGTCTATCCCGGCACGCTGGCGTTCGACGTGGCACGGGTCGATGCCGCCGGCCTGGCGCTGCCGAAAACCCCGATCATGGTCAACCTCGGCAATCCCGATCTCGCGTTCCGCACCGCGATGATGCCGCACGCCGGCGTGGGTCTGGCGCGCATGGAGTTCATCATCAACGAGCATATCGGCATCCACCCGATGGCGCTCGTGCATCCCGAACGCGTGAGCGCGGCGGACCGGGCCCGCATCGCCGCGGCCAGCAGCAACGACCCCTCGCCGCAGGCGTTCTTCATCCGCACGCTCGCCGAGGGCGTCGGCACCATCGCCGCGGCATTCTATCCGCATCCCGTGATCGTCCGGCTGTCGGATTTCAAGACCAACGAATACGCCGCGCTGGTGGGCGGGGCGGTGTTCGAGCCGCACGAGGCGAACCCGATGCTCGGCTTCCGCG
>JAJZVS010000409.1 GCA_021845555.1 Pseudomonadota bacterium | reverse complement strand
CGCCAGTTCCGCCGCCGGCGGCTCTCCGTCGATCGGAGCGTCCCGGCCGGCGAGGATGGTCAGTACCGTCACCGCGCCCGCTCCGGTCAGCAGCGGCAGCGCGTCGTGCACCGCCCGCGCCGCCTCCCGCGTTTCGGTCCAGCCGATCAGCGCGTGGAACCCTTCCAGCCGCGCGAGCGCGTCGAATGTCCCTGCATAGGGCACGACCAGCAACGGCCGCCCGGCCTCCAGCAGCACGTGCTGCATCAGGTCGGCGGCCCGGCCGGGGAGCGCGCCTTCCGGCTGCGGCTGGCCGAACACGATCAGGTCGCTCTGATGCGCGAGCCGCAGCAGCGCGGCCGGCGGATCGGAATCCCCGACGTGCCAGGCCCCGGCCACGCCGAAGCGGCCGAGTTCTTCGCGGAACACCGTTTCCAGCTGTTCGGCGTGGGCGGCGACGGCCGAGGGCTGCGCCGCCTCCTGGTCCGTCGCCATCGCCTCCCCGTAGCCGAGCAGTTCCATGGCCGGCCGCGGCGCGGCCAGAAGATCGAGCGGGCAGAACCCGCTCACCCGCGCGCCATGCCGCACCGCCAGGGCCAAGGTCAGCGCCAGTTGCTGCTCGTTGGCGGGCGCGTCGCCCAGGACCATCAGAATATCGCGCAGTGCCATGCTCGCCTCCGCTCGCGGCCCGTGTGCCGATCCCAACGAATGTTCCGTCATCGGCGGCAGGGACAGGACACCAGGGACAGGAAACGACCGCCGTATGCTGTCACCAATAGCGGCGATGGGACCGGGGGCGCATTGATCCAGGTCAAGCGGCGGGGCCGCCTTTCGGACGGCCGGCCTGTGGGCGGCGAACCCTGTCGGTGGCAACCCTTGATCCAGATCAAGGCGGCCGAGGGCGCCCGCCCGCAGGCTGGGGGCATGGAAACCGCAAGTCTGCTGGCGAAATACGACCGGCGTGTGCCGCGCTATACCAGCTACCCCACCGCCCCGCATTTCTCCCCGGCGATCGACGCCGCGCGCTATGGCGCCTGGCTCGCCGCGCTGGGGGACGGAACGCTGTCTTGCGGCGCCGGGCTCTCGCTCTATCTGCACGTGCCGTTCTGCGCCGAACTCTGCTGGTTCTGCGGCTGCCACACCACCGCCGTGCGCCGGCCCGAACCGCTCGCCGCCTATGGCCGCGCCCTGCTCGCCGAGATCGACCTGGTCGCGGCGGCGATCGGCGCGCGCCTGCCGGTGCGCCAGATCCACTGGGGCGGCGGCACCCCCACCGCGCTGCCGCCGGAATGGATGGCAGCGGTGGACGCACGGCTGCGCAGCGCCTTCGTGATCGGCCCCGAGACCGAGATCTCGGTCGAGATCGATCCGCGCACGCTGACCGACGAGTCCGTGGCGGCGCTGGCGGCGATGGGCACCACGCGCGTCAGCCTCGGCGTGCAGGATTTCGACCCGGCGGTGCAGCGCGCGGTCAACCGCCACCAATCCTACGCCGTCACCGCCGACGCCGCGGCGCGGCTGCGGGGGATCGGGATCGGCTCGCTCAACCTCGACCTCATCTACGGCCTGCCGCACCAGACGGAGGCGCGCGTCGCCGCCACCGTGGCGCGCGCGCTGACGCTGCGCCCCGACCGCGTCGCGGTGTTCGGCTACGCCCACGTCCCCTGGCTCAAGCGCCACCAGCAACTGCTGGACGAAGCCTCGCTGCCCGGCCCGGAAGCCCGCTTCGCCCAGCGCGAGGCGGCCGAACGCATCATCCTGGACGCCGGCTACCGCGCGCTCGGCCTCGATCACTACGCCCTGCCCGGGGACAGCCTGACCCTGGCTGCGGACGCCGGCCGGCTGCGGCGGAACTTCCAGGGCTACACGACCGACGACGCGCCGGTGCTGCTCGGCCTCGGCGCCTCGTCGATCGGCGCGCTACCGGACGGCTACGTGCAGAACCACGCCCCGATCCCCGCCTGGCGGGACGCGGTGGCCGCCGGGAAGCTGCCGATCGCCCGCGGCGTGGCGCTGACGCCGGAAGACCGGCTGCGGCGCGAAGTGATCGAGGAAGTGATGTGCCGGATGGCAGCCGACCTGCCGTCCATCACCGCCCACCACGGCCTCGGCCCCGAAGCGCTCGCCGCCGCCGCGCCGATGCTGGCGGCCCAGGCCGAGGACGGGCTGGTGGAATGGGACGGCCAGGCCGTCCGCGTCACCGACCGCGGCCGGCCGTTCGTGCGCGCCGTCGCCGCCGCGTTCGACGCCTACCTGCAACCCGGCACCACCCGCCACGCCGCCGCGATCTGAGCCATGGGACACCAGGCCATGCAGGGACTCTGCGCCGGCGCCCACTTCCGCCACGCCCTGCTGCAGGCTCGGCACGGCGAAACGCCGTTCCGCCACTGGAGCCTGCACGACGCCCTGCCCGCCCGGCTGGCCGATGCCGTCGTCGCGCTGCCCTTCGCCCCGCCCCCGGTCGCCGACACCGCCGGCCGGCGCGAAACCAACAACGCCACCCGCCTGTTCGTCTCCGAAGCCAACCGCGCCCGCTACCCCGCCTGCGCCGCCCTCGCCGAAGCGTTCCAGGACGAGGCCACCACCGCGCTGATCGGCGACATGTGCGACACCGACCTGACGGGCTGCTTCCTGCGCATCGAATACTGCCAGGACCAGGGCGGATTCTGGCTCGAACCGCACACCGACATCGGCGCCAAACGCTTCACCATGCTGATCTACCTGTCGCAGCACGCGGACGCGGAAACCTGGGGCACCGACCTGCTGGATGCCACCCACACCCTGGTCGCCCGCGCCCAGGCCAGCTTCAACGCCGGCCTGATCTTCATCCCCGGCCCCACCACCTGGCACGGGTTCTCCCCCCGCCCCATCACGGGCACCCGCCGCAGCCTGATCGTGAACTACGTCACCCAGGACTGGCGCTCCCGCCACGAACTCGCCTACCCGGACGCTCCGGTGGCCTGACCGGGCAGGGATCGAGGGACGGAGGGGAAAGTAAGGCCAGGGGGCGCTGCCCCCTGGACCCCCGCCAAGGGGTGACCCCTTGGAACCCATCCAATGGCTTCGCCAGGAAAGGGGGCG
>JAJZVS010000408.1 GCA_021845555.1 Pseudomonadota bacterium | reverse complement strand
CCCAACCCGGGCACCGGATTGCGAATCGGCCGCGCTCACCCGCCCGGCATCGCTGAACAGCGTGAAGCCCCAGTGCCGCGCCACCCGCTGGCGGAACTCCACCCCGGCGGCAAGCACCCCGGTGCCCCCCACCGGCCTGCCGTCCGCGAATTGCGGCCCGATCGACTGGAAGCGATAGCCGCGCACCGTCCCCGACCCACCGGCATAGAAGCGCTGATCGGGCGGCAGCGAAAACGCGGAAGTGGCGCCGAACGCCTGCCCCACCAGCCCGCGCAGCGCCAGCACGCTGCGCCCGTTGCCGCTCAGATCCAGATAGGCCGCGCCGGACAGCTCGGCCAGCACCTCCCCGCCGTGTCCCAGCACCGATTGCGTCGGCACCAGGCGCAGCGTGGCGCGCAGCCCGCGGGTCGGATCGAGCAGGCTGTTCGCGTCGTCGAAACTCAGGCTCAACGGCAGCCGCACCAGGTAATAGACGCGCGAGACGCCCTCCTGGACGATCGTCTCCTCCTCTCCCGCGATCCCGGCGCCGAGCCGCCAGTGCGGCGCAAGCGCGCGTTCCAGCCGCGCCGATTGCATCAGCGCCGTCTGCGTGTAGGGCAGCAGGCTCTGGTGCACCGCCCCGACGGCAAGCTCCAGCGTCTGACCGGGCACGCGAAAGTCCGGCTTGGAAAACCGCGCGTTCAGCCGGTAGCCGGGCTGGAGCTCGGCGTTGCCGCCGGCCGCCATCGCACCGCCGAGGCGCAGTTGCTCGGCGTTGCCGAACAGGTTGCGGTCGAGCCAGTCGGCGTTGAGCCCGAGGCCGAGATCGGTCGAGTAGGCGGCGCCGAACCCCACCGCATGCCGCTGCCGCTCGTCCAGCCGGAAGGCGATCGGCAGCCGCCCTTCGGCATCGAGCCGCCGCGCCGGCATCGCCTGCGCGTAGGAGAACACGGGCAGCGCCAGCAGCGCCGTGCGGGCCGCTTCGATCGCCGCCGGGCTGAACCGCTCGCCCGGCCGCAGCGCGATATGGCGGCGCAGGAACGCCGGGTTCACCCCCTTGTTGCCCTGGAACGTGATCGGCCCGAGCGCCACGCGCGGTCCGGCCGCGACGGCGAAGGTCACGTCCATGCGATCCTGGTCGGGGTACAGCACCGCCGGCTCGAGTCGCACCTTGGCGAGCGCGTAGCCCGCCGCCCGCAGCGCGGCGAGGACGCGCGCCCGCGCCGCCAGCACGTCCCCCGCCCGCGCCGGCGCGCCAGGCGCGAGACCGAGCGCGGCACGCGCCGCCTCCGGCACCACGCCCGTGAGCCGCACCGCGCCGAGGCGGAACAGCGGTCCGGGCGTCACCGCGACGGCGACCGCCACCGGGGGGGCGGCCGGCAGTTGGTCGAGCCAGCCGAGCAGGCCGGGGCTATCGAGCGCCCGCCCGCCGATGCGGATCGCGACACTGCCCTGGTAGTAGCCGAAACTGTGCAGGACCTGCCCGAGCCGCGCCGCATCCTGGCGCGCGCGCAGGGTCAGCGCGAACGCCCCGACCGGGGCGGTGGTGCGCAACGCCGCGAGTTCCGAGGCGGCTTGCAGCGCTGTCGCCAGTGCCGGCGGCTGGACCGGCGCGATCGTCAGCACATAGGGCAGCGTGCCGGCGGCCCAGGCCGCGGCGCCTGGCCCGCCCCCCGGCCGCGCGGCGGGCAGCCCGGCGAGCCCCAGCGCCAGCCCGAGCACCGCGGCCGCCCGCAGTGCCAGCCCCCCGATCGCCGGCCGCCGCCGGCTTGCCGGATGCGCGGGACCCACCCCCCGGTCAGGGCGGCAGCGGCGGCGCGGTATGGGGGGGCGGGTCCGGGCCATGCGATCCAGCCTACCCCGGATTTCCCGCCGATCGATGTCGCCGAAGTATCACCTCGTCGCCATTGTTCGGACACCGGTGCCGCGGTAACTCGACGCATGCGCCAAACCCCGCGCCGTCTGCGTCGCCGCCCCGAGCGCCCGGTCATCCCCCAGGACGACCTGGACCCGGCCACCAGTGACTGGCTGTTCCGCCGCCGCCATCAGCGCGTGCTGCTCGGCTCGGCGCGGGCGATCCGCCGCGCGGCCTGCGTCGCGGTCTGGACGCTGCCGTCGATGCTGCTGCAGGCCGGCTTCCTGCTTTTGCCGGGCAAGGCGAAGGTGCGGTTCGCGGCATTCTACTGGGCCGGGGTCTGCCTGCTGCTGGGGATGCGGGTGCGGGTGATCGGCGCCCGTGCCGCCGCCGCTCCCGGCCGCCAAATCGTCTATGTCTCCAATCATTCCTCCTGGATCGATATCCCGGTGCTCGGCGCGCAGCTGCACGGCTGCTTCATCAGCAAGTCCGAGGTCGCCGGCTGGCCGGTGATCGGGCTGGTGGCGAAGCTCGGCCGCACCGTGTTCATCAGCCGCCGCCCCGGCGCGACGGGGCGCGAGCGCGACGGCATGCGCGCGCGGCTCGCCGCCGGCGACGACCTCATCCTGTTCCCCGAGGGCACCACCTCCGACGGCTCGCGCGTGATGCCGTTCCGCACCGCGTTCTTCGCGGTCGCCGAAGGGGAGGCGCCGCCGCTGATCCAGCCCGTCTCGATCGTTTACGACCGGCTGGCCGGACTGCCGACCGGGCGCTCCAGCCGGCCGCTGTTCGCCTGGTACGGCGATATGGACATCGCCTCCCACTACTGGCGGCTGGCGCGCCATCGCGGCATGCGGGCAAGCGTGCTGCTGCACGCGCCGATCGATCCCGCGTCCTACGCCAACCGCAAGCTGCTGGCCCAGGCGGTCTGGCAGGTGGTGGCGGACGGCGCGGCGACGCTGCGGCAGAACCGGCCCGCGCAGCCGCTCGGCACCGGCGCCACCCCGCCGGGGCAGCACGGCGGCGCGCCCTCCCCAGGCCAGGGCATCGGGCAGGGCATCGGGCACGCCGCCTACGCCTGAAACCGCGCCCGTCCATCCCGTCATGTGTGGATGGCCCCCAACTGGCAAGGGTTTTCTTCGCGTTCTGGCTGGTCAGGTCACTTGCAGTCATGTGTCCGGCCTGTTGTCGCGGCACGAGACCGCTGGCCCTGATGGGATCCGTGG
>JAJZVS010000407.1 GCA_021845555.1 Pseudomonadota bacterium | reverse complement strand
CACCCGATCGGCCGCCGGGCCGCTCCGACCGGAAGGCGCCATGGCATGGAAAAATCAGGCCTGACGGCGAACCCACGCGCTCACCCGGTTCGCGCAGGAAGCCGCCCTCGTCCCGCGCCGCGGGAGAGGTCAGGACGGAGGCGACCTTCATCCGATTGTCCTGCGCCCTTTCCTGACATCCCGGGCGAACCCCGCGCCCCAACGCAGCCGGCGCGCGCTTCCCCACGCACCCCTGGCCATGCGCCCCTGGCCACGCACCCCTGGCCACGCGCCCCTGGCCACGCACCCCTGGCCACTCGCCACCGCCTGCTGTAGTGGACGGCGCATGGGACGCACCGCATCTCTCACCCGCGCCACGGCTGAAACCGACATCGCGCTGAGCCTCGATCTCGACGGATCGGGCCAGGCGGAAATCGACACCGGGATCGGCTTCCTCGACCACATGCTGACGGCGCTCACCCGGCACGCGCTGTTCGATCTCACGGTGCGCGCCCAGGGCGATCTGCAGATCGACTGCCACCACACCACCGAGGATGTCGGCATCGTGCTCGGCCGCGCCTTCGCCGCCGCGATCGGCGACAAGCGCGGCATTGCCCGGTTCGGTCAGGCGCTGCTGCCGATGGACGAGGCGCTGGCCGAAGCCGCCATCGATATCTCCGGCCGCGGCTTCCTGGTCTGGGACGTGCGGTTCGAGCGCGAACGCATCGCCGAGCTCGACACCGAGTTGTTCGAGGAATTCTTCCGCGCCTTCGCGATGAACGCCGGGATCACCCTGCACGTGACCCGCCGCGCCGGGCACAACGCGCATCATGTGGCCGAGAGCTGCTTCAAGGCGGTGGCGCGCGCGCTGCGCATGGCCGTCGCCCTCGACCCGCGCAACGCGGGCGCCGTGCCCTCCACCAAGGGGTCGCTGTGAGGATCGCCGTCGTCGATTACGGCAGCGGCAACCTCGCCTCCGCCTCCCGCGCCCTGGCGCTGGCGGCGGAGCGCGCCGGGATCGCCGCCGAAGTCACCGTCACGGCGGACCCCGAGGCGGTGGCAAAGGCGGATCGCATCGTGCTGCCCGGCCAGGGCGCCTTCGCCGACTGCGCCCGCGGCCTCGGCGCCGTGCACGGCATGACCGCGGCGATCGAGGCGGCCACCGAAGCCGGGCGCCCGTTCCTCGGCATCTGCGTCGGCATGCAACTGATGGCCGAGCGCGGGCTGGAACACCGGATCACCCCCGGGTTCGGCTGGATCCGGGGCGAGATCGCGGCGATGGAAGCCCCCGGGCTGCGCCTGCCGCAGATGGGCTGGAACAGCCTGGCGTTCGTCCCCGGCGCGCACCCGCTGCTCGATGGGCTGGAACCGGGCGATCACGCCTATTTCGTGCACAGCTACGCGCTGCGCGGCGCCGACCCGGCCGAGATTCTCGCCACCACCGACTACGGCGGTCCGGTGGTGGCCATGGTGGCACGCGGCAACCGCGCCGGCACACAGTTCCATGTGGAAAAGAGCCAGGAAGTCGGCCTGCGCATCCTGCTCAACTTCCTGCGCTGGACCCCCTAGATGTCCGCTCCCGCCGCCGACGCCCCCGAACTTCCGCGTGCCCCCGCCGCGCCCGCGCCATCCGAACCGGCGGCGGAAAGCCAGCGCGCGGTCGAGCGGGTGGAGCGTTTCACCGACGACGACCTGCACGCGCTGTGCGAGGCCACCCACGCCGCCATCATCGACGGCGGCGGCTTCGGCTGGGTCAATCCGCCCGGCCACCGCGCTCTGGAAAGTTACTACCGCGGCGTGCTGCTGGTGCCCGAGCGCGCGCTGTTCCTCGCCCGGCTGAACGGCACCGTGGTCGGCGCGGCGCAACTGGTCCGCCCGCCGCGCAACAACGAGGCGCAGGCCTTCGCCGCCACGCTGATGCACAGTTTCGTCGCCCCCTACGCGCGCGGCCACGGCCTGGCGCGGCTGCTGACCGGGCATGTCGAGGAATCGGCGCGCGCGCTCGGCTACCAGGTGCTCAACCTGGACGTGCGGGAAACCCAGGCGGTGGCGCTGCGGCTGTACGAGTCGATGGGGTTCGTGCGCTGGGGCGTGCACCCGGCCTATGCCCGCGTCGGCGGCAAGACGGTACGCGGATACTACTACTACAAGCTGTTGCAGGTGCCGGCGCGACGGCGGGCCGAGGCGGCGGACGCGGCCGGGGAAGCGGGCGCGTGAGCCTGACGCTCTATCCCGCGATCGACCTCAAGGACGGCGCCTGCGTGCGGCTGCGCCGCGGCGCGATGGACCAGGCGACGGTCTATGGCACCGATCCGGCGGCGCAGGCGCGCGCCTGGCAGGACGCCGGCTTTGCCTGGCTGCACGTGGTCGATCTGAACGGCGCTTTCGCCGGCCGGCCGGTGAACGCGGCAGCGGTGCGCGCGATCCTGGCCGCGGTCACGATCCCGGTGCAGCTCGGCGGCGGCATCCGCGACCTTGCCGGCATCGAGGCTTGGCTGGCGGGGGGCGTGCGTCGGGTGATCCTGGGCAGCGCCGCGGTGAAGACACCGGCGCTGGTCACCGAAGCCTGCCGCGCCTTCCCCGGCCGCATCGCGGTCGGGATCGACGCGCGCGAGGGGATGGTGGCCACCGAAGGCTGGGCCGATACCAGCACGATCCGCGCGACCGACCTCGCCCGCCGGGCCGAGGACGCCGGCGCGGCGGCGATCATCTATACCGACATCGGCCGCGACGGGATGCTCACCGGGATCAACCTGGAGCAGACCGTCGCGCTGGCGCGGCTGGTGGCAACGCCGGTGATCGCCTCCGGCGGGCTGGGCGGGATCGCCGATCTGACGGCGTTGCGGGACGCGGCGCCGGGCACCGCGATCACCGGGGTGATCGCCGGGCGGGCCCTGTATGACGGCAGGCTCGATCCGGGGGCGGCACTGGCGCTGCTGGCGGCATGACGCGGCCTTGCGTTTCGCGCCCTGCTCTTGCGCACCGCGGACCCCATTTCCGGACTTGCCACGGTCACGGACCGCTGTTGTAAGAAAACTGTCATGTTGAAGCTGCGTGTCATCCCCTGCCTGGACGTGAAGGACGGTCGCGTCGTGAAGGGCTTCAA
>JAJZVS010000406.1 GCA_021845555.1 Pseudomonadota bacterium | reverse complement strand
CGCCTGGCCGACGATCAGCACGCGCGCGGTGGTGGAGACGCGGAGCACCGGGCGCGGCCCCAGCGGCAGATGCGCGGCGCAGACCCGGCAGGCGCGCACCTCGGCGGCCAGCGCCGCCAGCCGCGCCGTCGGATCGGCCCCCGGATCAGCCCCCGGATCAGCCCCCGGATCAGCCGACGACGCCACGTCGGCGCAGCTCGGCGACCACCTGTTCGGCCAGGTCCTCCGCCGGCGCGTCCAGCGTGCGCAGGCGGATCTCCGGGTGGAGCGGGGGTTCGTAGGGCGCGTCGATACCGGTGAAGTTCCGGATCTGGCCGGCATCGGCACGGGCATAGAGGCCCTTGGGGTCGCGCCGGCGACATTCCTCGATCGGGGTATCGACGAACACCTCGATGAACTCGCCCGGCCCGACCCGCTCGCGCGCCAGCATCCGCTCGGCGCGATAGGGGGAGATGAACGAGACCAGAACGATCAACCCGGCTTCGACGAACAGGCGAGAGACCTCGGCGATGCGGCGGATGTTCTCCACCCGGTCCGCCTCGCTGAAGCCGAGGTCGCTGTTGAGACCGTGGCGGACGTTGTCGCCGTCCAGAACCATCGTGTGCAGGCCCTGCGCGTGCAGGCGCTTTTCCACCAGGTTGGCGATGGTGGATTTGCCGGCACCCGAGAGGCCGGTGAACCACAACACCGCCGGACGCTGGCCCTTCAGCGCCGCGCGCGCCGCCTTGTCCACGGCCAGCCGGTGCCACTGCACCGCGCGCCGCCCGGCCAGCGTTTCGGTGATCATGCCGGCGCCGACGGTGTTGCGGCTCATCCGGTCGATCAGGATGAAACCGCCGAGCTCGCGGCTGGCGGCGTAGGCTTCGCACACGATCGGCCGCGACAGGGAGAACGAAACCGTGCCGATCTCGTTCAGCGCCAGTTCGCGCACCGGCTCCTCGGTCAGCGTCGCGGGATCGAGCCGGTTGGTGATCTCGGTCACCGTAGCGATCACCAGCGATGTCCCTTGCATCATCAGGTAGGCGCGGCCTCGATAGAGCGGCGTCGTATCCATCCACACCACGCGGGCGGCGATACGATCAGCCGTCGCCGGCGGCGGATCGGCGGCGAGCACGTCGCCGCGGGAGATGTCGATCTCACGGTCCAGCACCAGCGTGACCGCCTGGCCGGGCGCGGCGGTGGCGATATCGCCGTCCATCGTGACGATGCGCGCGACGCAAGCGGTTGTGCCGGCGGCCGGATGGGCGAGCCGCGTGCCAACCGCCAGCGGGCCACCGCGGACCGTGCCGGCATAGCCACGGAAGCCGGCATCCGGGCGCTGTACCAGTTGCACTGGAAACCGCGCCGGCCCGGCGACGGTCCCGGGCGTGACCTGTTCCAGCGCCGCCAGCAGCGTCGGCCCGGCGTACCATCCCATGCGCGCGCTGGGCGCAACCACATTGTCCCCGTCCCGCGCCGTGAGAGGGATCGCGGTCAGCCCCAGTCCGCCGAGCCGCGCAAGCAGCGCGCGGATCTCGGCGACCGCGGCGGTAAACGGGGCCTCGGCAAACCCCACGAGGTCCATCTTGTTCACCGCCAGCACCACCTCGCGCACGCCGAGCAGCGCGGCGATCGCGGCATGCCGACGGGTCTGCGCCAGCACCCCCTTCGAGGCATCGACCAGCAGGACCGCGACCTCGGCGGTGGAGGCGCCGGTAGCCATGTTGCGCGTATATTGCTCGTGGCCCGGCGCGTCGGCCAGGATGAAGCGCCGGCGCGGCGTTTCGAAATAGCGATACGCCACATCGATGGTCACGCCCTGCTCGCGCTCGGCCGCCAGGCCATCGACCAGCAGGGCGAAATCGAGTCCCTCGGCGACGGTGCCGAAGCGTCGGCTGGCGCTTTCGAGTTCCGCCAGCACGTCTTCCTGGACCGCGCCACATTCGAACAACAGCCGGCCGATCAGGGTAGATTTGCCGTCGTCGACGCTGCCGCAGGCCAGCACGCGCAGGAGCCGTTCCGCCATCAGAAATAGCCCTCGCGCTTCTTGCGCTCCATCGAGGCGTCCTGGTCGTGATCGATCAGCCGCCCGGCACGTTCGGAGAAGCGCGTCGCGCGCATCTCTGCGACGATCGCCGCCAGGTCGGTTGCGTCCGATTCCACCGCCGCGGTCAGCGGGTAGCAGCCGAGCGAGCGGAACCGGACCTTGCGCGGCACCGGCACTTCACCGGGCCGCAACGGCATCCGCGCGTCATCGACCACGATCAGCGCGCCGCCGCGCTCGACCGTCGGGCGCTCCGCCGCGAAATAGAGCGGCACGACCTCGATGCCCTCGGCCTGGATGTAGGTCCAGACATCGAGCTCGGTCCAGTTCGACAACGGGAACACGCGCAGGCTCTCGCCCGGCGCAAGCTGGCCGTTGAACAGATGCCAGAGTTCCGGGCGCTGGCGTTTCGGGTCCCACACATGGCCGGGGCCGCGCACCGAGAAGATGCGTTCCTTGGCGCGCGAGCGTTCCTCGTCGCGCCGCGCGCCGCCGATGGCGCAGTCGTAGGCGCCGGCATCGAGCGCCTGTTTCAGCGCGTCCGTCTTCATGATGCGCGTGTAGGTGTCGGCGTCGAAGGTGAACGGCGTCACGTTGCGCGCGAGACCGTCCGGGTTGGTATGCACCCGAAGATCAAGGCCCCAGCGCGACGCCACGCGATCGCGGAAGGCGATCATCTCCCGGAATTTCCAGGTGGTGTCGATATGCAGCAGCGGGAACGGAATGCGCCCGGGATGGAACGCCTTGCGCGCGAGATGCAGCAGGACAGAGGAGTCCTTGCCGATCGAATAGAGCATCACCGGCCGCGCCGCCTGCGCGGCGGCCTCGCGCAGGATGTGGATGCTCTCGGCTTCGAGCACGCGAAGGGGGGACGGCGCAGCCGATGTCACGGCGCGAAATCGGGGCACAGCGGCAGGAGGGCGGTTTCGCGCAGCACGGCGAAAATCCGCTTCTGATCCTCCCTCGGCATGTCCTGGCGCCAGCGGTTCACCGCGCGGGCGGTATCCTTGAACACCTGGTAGTAGCGGTCGCGCCCGTTGAAATTCGTGCTGCGCGCAATGAAGTCCTCGGTCTGG
>JAJZVS010000405.1 GCA_021845555.1 Pseudomonadota bacterium | reverse complement strand
CCGATCAGGCACGGCGGCAACCTGGCGAACCAGCGAAGGAGCTGCGAGCGACGCAGGGACCGGCGGAGCACTACTTGTTCCTGAGCATTGACTGCGTGGACCTCAAAAACACTCTTGGCCAGGTCGAGGCCAATTCTGCTAATCTCCGTCATGGATGGCTCCCGTTGGTTGGTGTGATGGAACTCCAACTTTGGCACATTGATGCCGTCAGGGGGCCATCCACCCCATCATGGCCGGCCTTGAGCCGGCCATCCGCGCACCTGCTCCGCGGCAGCCCGGCCGCGACGGAACCATCCGCCCGCGCCCGCCGCATCTTCCCTCCCCGCCCGCGCCGCCGCATGCTGCGTCCCGAGACGCATCCCGAACCACACGACGGAGGCAGCGGATGGACCGAACCCTGCTCGCGGCGCTGGCGCAAGCCGCCGGCCTCGACAAGGCGCTGGCGGAATTCCCCGAGGACGTGGCCGCCGCCGCGGCCCAGGCGCGCGGCACCGCCGGCGCGATCCACGCCCCGACCGATCCCGCCGCCGAACCCTGGCCGCCGATGCGCCCCGGCGTCGGCCTCACGCGCGATCCCGGTGCCCCCGGAGCCAGTACCCCCGGAGCCGGCGCCCCCGGAGCCGGCACATGACCGGGCCGCACTGGCTTTCCGTCGCCGGCGCGGCCGAAGCCTTCGCCGCCCGCACCCTCTCCCCGGTGGAGCTGCTCGACCACCTGCTCGCCCGCATCGCCACGCTCGATCCGAAGCTGCACGCCTTCATCCGGCTGGATGCCGAAGCGGCGCGGGAGGCAGCGATCGCCGCCGGACGGGAACGTGCCGCCGGGCGCGGGCGCGGCCCGCTGCACGGCATCCCGATCGGGGTGAAGGACATCATCGACGTCGCCGGCCTGCCCACCACCTGCCATTCGCGGATCCTGCTGGATAACGTCGCGCACCAGGATGCCGCGGTGATCGCCCGGCTGCGCCAGGCCGGGGCGATCATCCTCGGCAAGACCGCCACGCATGAGTTCGCGATCGGCGGGCCGAGCTTCGACCTCCCCTTCCCGCCCGCGCGCAATCCGTGGAACCCGGAGCACCACCCGGGCGGCTCGTCCTCCGGCTCCGGCGCCGGCGTCGCCGGCGGGCTGTTCCCGGCCGCGCTCGGCTCGGACACCGGCGGATCGGTGCGCAACCCGGCCAGCTGCTGCGGCATCGTCGGCCTGAAGCCGACCTACGGGCTGGTCTCCCGCCGCGGCGTGTTCCCGCTCTCCTACACGCTCGATCACGTCGGCCCGCTCACCCGCACCGTGGCCGACGCGGCGCTGCTGCTGGATGCGCTCGCCGGCCACGACCCGGCCGATCCCGGCAGCGTCCCCTCCCCCGCCGCCCATTTCGGGACCGAACTCGAGCGCGGCGTGCGCGACCTGCGCATCGGCTTCGTGCGCCATTTCCACGAAACCGACCAACCGGCGCATCCCGAAATGACCGCGGCGCTGGAGGAAGCCGCCTTCGTGCTGCAAGCCGAAGGCGCCGAGGTGCGCACGATCACCCTGCCCTCGCTGACCGAATTCGCCGGCGTCAACCGGGTGATCCTGACCAGCGAGGCCTGGTCGATCCACGCCCCCTGGCTGCGCGCCCGCCCCGGCGACTACGGCCAGCTGTCCCGCCGCCGCCTGATGCCCGGCGCCTTCATCCCCGCCGGGGACTATGTCGGCGCGCAGCGCCGGCGGGGCCAGATGATCGCCGCCGTGGAGGACGCCTTCCGCGACGTCGATGTCCTGCTCTGCGCCAGCTCGATGGATCCTGCGAGCCGGCTCGACCAGCCGGAGGAAACCGCGCGCACCTACCCGCGCCAGGCACGCACGCCGTTCAACGTCACCGGCCATCCCGCGCTGGCGATGATGTCCGGCCTGTCGCGCGAGGGACTGCCGCTGTCGCTGCAATTCGTCGGCCGCTACTTCCACGAGGCCACGGTACTGCGCGCCGCCCGCGCCTTCGAGCGGGCGACCGACTGGCACACCCGCCGCCCGCCGATCGGCGCCGCGGCCGGAAGCGCCGCATGAGCGCCGCCACCCCGATCGGTCCCGTCTCGCGCTGGTACTTCGCCCAGCGGCTGCGGCTGCACTACGTCGATTGGGGCAACCCGGACGCGCCGCCGCTGATCCTGCTGCACGGCGGGCGCGACCACGGGCGCAGCTGGGACCGCATCGCCGAGGCGCTGCGCGCCGACTACCACGTGATCGCCCCCGACCTGCGCGGGCACGGCGATTCCGCCTGGTCGATCTCCGGCCACTACCCGATGGCCAGCTACCTGTACGACTTCGCGCAGCTCATCCATTCCCAGCACCTGGCGCCTGTGTCGGTCGTGGCCCACTCGCTCGGCGCCAATATCGCGCTGCGCTACGCCGGCATCTTTCCCGAGCACCTGCGCCGGCTGGTGGCGATCGAGGGCCTCGGCCCCGGCCCGCGCGGCGCCGCCGAACGCGACGCCAAGCCGATCGACGAACGCATGCGCGCCTGGATCGCCGAACAACGCGCCCAGGCCGCCGAAGTGCCGTGGCGCTACCCGAGCGTGGAGGCCGCGCTCAAGCGCATGCAGGAGGCCAACCGCCACCTGTCCGACGACATGGCCCGCCACCTGACCGAACACGCCGTCAACCAGAACGAGGACGGCTCCTACTGCTGGAAATTCGACCCCTACGTGCGGGTCTGGCCGCCCAACGACATGACACGGGACGAAATCGTCAGCCTCTGGGGCCGCATCGCCTGCCCCACCCTGCTGGTGAACGGGACCGAAAGCTGGGCCACCAACCCCGCCACCGACGGGCGCCTGCTGCACTTCCACACCGCCGAAGTCCTGGAAGTCCCCGGCGCCGGCCACTGGGTCCACCACGACCGCCCGGACGTGCTCCTGCCGGCGATGCGGGGGTTTCTGGCGGGGGGTGGGTAGGAAGGCCAAGGGGCGCTGCCCCTTGGGAACCCCGCCAGGGGACAAGTCCCCTGGACCCCTCGGACGGCTTCGCCAGGAAGGGGGCGCTACCCGGACCTCGGCTGGTCCCGGTCGCGCCCCCTTCCTGGCGAAGCCAACTGAAGGGTTCCAAGGGCTTGCCCTTGGTGGGGGTCC
>JAJZVS010000404.1 GCA_021845555.1 Pseudomonadota bacterium | reverse complement strand
CATCTGCTGAGCTGACCGCACGGCGCGCGGCGCGGCCCGTGCCGCGCCGCGGGTCGCGTCAGCCGGCGGCGAGACGCGCGCGCAGCGCCGCGAACAGTTCCTCCAGCGCGCCGGACCAGTCGCCGGGCCGGTGCTGGCGGAACAGCCGCGCCGTCGGGTACCACGGGCTGTCGCTGCGGCCGAGCAGCCAGCGCCAGTCCGGCGCGTAGGGGAGCAGCACCCAGACCGGCTTGCCCAGCGCACCGGCGAGGTGGGCCACGCCGGTATCGACGGTGATGACCAGGTCCATCTGCGCGACCAGCGCCGCCGAATCGGCAAAGTCACGCAGCCCCCGGCCGAAATGCCCGATCGTGCGGATGGTCGCGAAGGCCGGCAGGTCCCAGGTGCGCAATTCCCGCTGCATGCAGGTCAGCGCGACGTCGTAGGATGCGAGCGGACGCAGCAGGTCCAGCGGGATGGAGCGGTTGCGGTCGTTCTTGTGCGTCAGGCTGCCCGACCAGGCGAGGCCGATGCGCGGGCGGGTACGCGGCCCCAGCTTCTCCGCCCACAGCGCCAGGCGATCGGCCGGCGGCGCCAGGTACGGCACCTCGGCGGGGATCGTCTCGATGCGCGTGCCGAAGGCCAGCGGCAGGCTGAGCAGCGGACAATGCAGGTCGAAGGGCGGCAACGGATCGCCGCGGGCGACCAGGTGCGCCGGCCCGTCCAGGCTCGCCAGCAGCGGCAACAGCGGCCGCTGCGCCTCCAGCACCACGCGCGCGCCGCGCCCCGCGACCATCGCCGCGTAGCGGCAGAACTGCACGGTATCGCCGTGGCCCTGCTCGGCATGCAGCAGCACGGTCCGCCCGGCCAGCGCCGCGTCGCCCAGCCAGAGCGGCCGGGGCAAATCGCGCTTGCCCCCCGCCATCGCCGTGGTCCCCCAGCGCGCCTCGTAATCCTGCCAGCCGCGCGCATAGTCGCCCGCCAGCAGCAGGGACAGCGAGCGGTTGAAGCGCGCGCCGGAGGGGTCGGCCGCCGCCGCGACCGCGCGGTCATAGCTGTCCAGCGCCTCCTCCAGCCGCAGCAGCGATATCAGCGCGTTGCCGCGATTGTTGAAGGCATCGGCATAGTCCGGCCGCAGCGCCAGCGCGCGGTCGGCCGCCGCCACCGCCTCCTCCGCCCGGCCGAGCGAGCGCAGGGTGACGCTGCGGTTGTTGTGGGCCTCGGCATAGTCGGCGCGGACGCGCAGCGCGGCATCGAAGCTTGCCAGCGCCGCCTCCAGCCGGTCCTTGGCAAGCTCGGCGTTGCCGCGGTTGTTCAGCGCCTGGAAGAAATCCGGCCGCAGCGCCAGCGCGCGGTCATAGGCGGCGATCGCCGCGTCCGCGTGCTGCAGGTGGTTGTACACATTGCCCAGGAAGAAATGCGCATCCGCCGCGTCCGGGTGGTCCGCCACCATCGCCTCGGCGCAGGCCAGCGCCTCCTGCAGGCGATCGAGCCGCAGCAGGATGCCGCCCTTGCCGAGCTGCGCCTGCAGGAAGCCGGGCCGCGCGTCGAGCGCGCGGGCGAAGCTGTCCAGCGCCTCCTCCAGCCGCTCCAGCGCGGCCAGCGCCGCGCCGCGGTTGTTCAGCGCCTCCACATGGGTCGGGCGCAGCGCCAGCGCGCGGTCCCATCCGGCGATCGCCTCGGCGTAAAGCGTGCGCCGGTGCAGGACCAGGGCGCGGTCGACCAGCGCCTCCACATAGTCCGGCCGGATCGCCAGTGCCGCGTCGAAATCGCGCAGCGCCTCGTCCGCCCGTCCCAGCTCGCGCAGCACGTTGGCCCGGTTGTGCAGCGCCTCCGGGTAGTCCGGCCGCAGCGCCAGCGCCTGCCCGAAGCTGGCGCAGGCCGCCTCCGGCTGCGCCAGGGCCGCCAGGGCGAGGCCGAGATTGTTGTGCGCCTCCACCAGACCGGGCTGCGCGGCGATCGCCTGGCGGTAGCTTGCCGCGGCCTCCGCATGACGGCGCAGCGCCGCCAGCGCGAGGCCGCGATTGTTGGCCGCCTTGGCATAGGCGGGGCGGAGGGCGAGCGCGCGATCATAGCTCGCCACCGCCTCCTCGCTCCGGCCGAGGGCGGCGAGCGCGTTGCCGCGGTTGGCCCAGGCCTCCGCATAGTCGGGCCGGAGGGCGAGCGCGCGATCATAGCTCGCCACCGCCTCCCCGGAGCGGCCAAGCTCGCCGAGCGCCACCCCCCGGTTGTTCCAGGCCGTGGCGGCATCGGGGCTGAGTGCCAGGGCCCGGTCATAGGCCGCCAGCGCCGCGGCGAAGTCCCGCATCGCGGCCAGGGCCACGCCATGGTCGTAGTGCGCGGCCGCCGACTGCGGGTCGCACGCGACCAGTTGCCCGAACAATGCCGCCGCTTCCGCCGGCCGTCCCTGCCGCGCCGTCGCCAGCGCCAGCAGGTGCAGCGCCCGCGGCTGCGCGGGGGCGGCATCGAGCACCGCGCGGCAGATCCGCTCCGCTTCCTGCGGCTGCTGCGCCTGCAGCGCGGCGGCGGCGCGCTGCAGCGCCTCGGTGTGGTGCGGGTCCATGGCGGGCGTCCTGCTCGTCGCCGGCGGGGTGGTCGCATCCGCCGCCATCCGGCATCCGGCCGGCGTTCCGGGGCAGCGGCGGTGCAGGCGGGCATGCCCGAGGTGGCGCAGCATGTCCAGCATCGCAACAGTGTCCGGCGGCAGTTCCGGTGCGCGGAAAACGCCGCTTGCCCAGGTGGCCGCATCCGTGGTGTTGTTCCCGTTGTGTTCACCGCCGCCCCCCGCGCCCCGGCCGAGCGCCTCGCCCTCATCATCGACCTGCTCTGCCGCGGCGTCGCGGACCAGGGCGGGCGGAAACTGCTGGCGGGGCCGCTGGTCATCCTGATCTGGGGCCGGCTGCGCCGCCTCTCCGGCCGCATCGTGCGCCTCGCCGCCCGTATCGAGGCCGGCACGCCTCCGGCAAAACCTCGCCCTCGCCCTCGCCCCCGTCCCCGGCGCGCCCCGCGCCCGCAGCCCCCGCCTCCGCCGCTGCGCCTGCCGCGCGGCAAGGCGTGGCTGGTGCGGCTGATGCGCATGGAGGCCGCCGCCGCCGGTTCGCAGTTGCAACACCTGCTCGCCGCGCCGGAGATGCGGGCGCTCGCCGCCGCC
>JAJZVS010000022.1 GCA_021845555.1 Pseudomonadota bacterium | reverse complement strand
CCGGAACGCACGTTCCGTAGCGCCTTCGACCAGGATCGCGATGCGCACGGTCAGGCGCGGCCCCCGAGCACGCCCTTGCTCCAGAGCTCGTCCATTGTGTAGTCCTGGAGCCAAGCGGAAAGATCGAGCGCGTCGGCCCGTTGCGCCGTCATGCCGCCGGTGGCGTCGAGATCGCAGACGATCAGCTCCTCCGGCTTCAGGAAGCGCACGAATCGGTCCGAATGGGTGGCGACGACCAGTTGGGTACGGTCGGAGGCTTCGCGCATCAGTTCGGCCAGCAGGCGCAGCAATTCCGGGTGCAGGCTCACCTCCGGTTCGTCGATCAGGGTGACCTGCGGCAGGCCGGGGCTTTGCAGCAGGGTGGCGAGCCAGAGGAAACGCAGGGTGCCCTCGGAGAGTTCGTTGGCAAAGATCGGGCGGGTGAAGTTGCGGTCCCGCCATCCCAGGGTGAGCAGCCCCGATTGGGGTGGGAGCTCAAGCCGATCGAAACTCGGGAAGGCGGCTTTCAGCGCGTCCTCGATCGCCTTGAACCGAAACGGCTCCGTTTCGCGGATGGTGTAGAGGCAGGGCAGGAGGTCCTCGCCGTCGGTGCCGGGAATTTGTGCCGATGAAAGACGCTGTGGCATGCGGATCGGGGCGCGGGGCGATATGTCGAGTTCGTGGTAAACGTCGGAGATATCGGCCAGGCGGCGGCGGAACCGCTCGGCCTCGGGATACATCCGGGGAACCTGGGAAAGGGCCGTTTCCGGCCATTTGTAATCCCAGCTCGGCGCGATGAGCTTGCCCTCGTGTTGATACCGGATACGCTCCCCGGCGGCTTCGATATACGTCACCGGCGCCGCGCCAGCGGGATCGGGATCGGGGCAGAACTCTAGCCTTTCCCTGGAGACCGAATACCCATAGCCTTTGCTGGACAATCGCAACTGGTACCCGAGCCCGTCGGCACCTGCTTCGGCCGCGCGTACCGCGAGGGTCATCTCGACGCTTCCGTCCGCGGTCAGCAGCGACGATAAGCCCCCCCATGTCGCGATGCAGTGCTCCAGCACGCCCTCGGCGGAACCCGAGAGCAGCCCCAACACATCGAGGATCGAGCTCTTGCCGACGCCGTTCGCGCCGATCAGCACATTGAGCGGACGCAACGGCAGTTCGACGGCGCGTAGCCGTCGGTAGCCGTTCACGGACAGATGCGAAAATCCTGCGGCCATGCCACCCTCGTGCGCCGTCGGGACCTTACCCAAGCCACGCGACGGGCGCCACCGGGCGTTTGCCGGCCCCTACTCCGCCACTACCGTCGCCAGCCGCATCCGCGCGAACCAGTGCCAGATCACCAGCCCGGTGGCGATCACCACCGGCGGCAGCACCGCCAGGTTGAGCACCTGCCAGCCCGCCGTGGCCTCGATCGCGCCCGACGTCAGGATGGAGGCCGCCACCGAGCCGAACACGATGAAATCATTGGTCGCCTGCACCCGCACCCGCTCGTGCGCGTCATGCGCGGTGGCGAGCAGCGCGGTGGCGCCGACGAACATGAAGTTCCACCCCAGCCCAAGCAGCATCAGCGCCACCAGGAAGGTGCCGAACAGCGGCGCGAAGCTGAGATTGACCACCGCACACAGCACCGCCAGCGCCGCGCCGGCGCAGATGATCTGATGGGTGCCGAAGCGCTGGATCAACCGGCCGGTGATGAAACCCGGCAGGAACATCGCCACCGAGTGAGCCCGGATCACGTCCGCCGCGGAATTGATCCCGAACCCGCACATCTGCATCTGCAGCGGCGTCGAGGCCATCACCAGCTGCATCGTGTCGTAGGCGACCATCCCGGCGACCACCGCGGTGATGAAGGTCGGCCGGGCGACGATCTCGCGCAGCGGCACCGGCCGGCTGGTCCGCATCGGCAGCGGCGGCAGCCGCACGAAGATCAGCAGCCCGGCGGCGATCAGCGGCAGCGCGAGGAAACTGAAATAGGTAGCGAGGAACACATGCGCCGGGATCAGCGCATGGGTGCGCTTGACGATTTCCGGCCCGATCATCGCCGCCAGCACGCCGCCGGCCATCACCAGCGCGATCGCGCGCGGACGCGCCTCCGCCGGCGCCGCCTCGGCGGCGGCGAAGCGCAGGTGCTGGGCGATGCCGTAGCCCATGCCGCCGGGGATCGCGCCCAGGCAGTAGATCAGGAAGCTGCCGCGCCAGAGGCCGTACGCGTAGGTCAGGCTGCCGCAGGCGGCCAGCGCAGTGCCCAGCCAGAACCCCGGCCGGCGGCCGAGCCGGCCGAACACGATCCCGGCGGGGATCGAGCCGGCCATCACCGAAATCATCTGCAGCGCCAGCGGCAGCGTATTGAGCGCCTTGTCGGCGGCCAGCGTGTGGCCGATCAGCGAGGCCATGATGACCTGGCCGCCGGACACCGAATTCATCATCGCCTGGCAGCCGAACAGCAGCCATACGTTCCGGTTTATGCCCGTGGTCCGACTTCGCATCCCGCCCCTGCTTCCCGCGCCTGCTTGCCCCGTCGGCGTTCCGCGCGGGGAGGGCGCGCGGGCCGAACGATCAGAAATGACTCCACCCGCCCCGGTCGAGTGCGAACGGGACCCCATCCTTCCCCGTCACGATGACACCGGGCGGGCCCGGACGGAAGCGCCCGATACGCGAGACAGTCATGCCCGCGCCCTGGGCCGCCGCCGCCAGCGCCGGCCCCGCCGCGGGCCGCACCGCCAGCAGCAGCTCGTAATCGTCCCCCCCGGTCAGGCAGAGCGGCAGCCACGCCGGCCCGGCTGCGCGCGCCGGCGCGGACAGCGGCACGCGCGCGGCCTCGATCTCCGCCGCTACCCCGCCGGCGCGGCAGAGATGGCCGAGGTCCTGTACCAGCCCGTCGGAGATATCCATCGCCGCCGACACCATCCCCGGCCGCAGCAGCCCGACGCGCGGCTGCGGCAGGCGGTAGCGGCCGAGCAGGTGGCCGGTCGGATCGGCCAGCCGCCCCTGCGCCACCGCGAGGCCCAGCGCCCCGTCGCCGATCGTGCCGGTGACCCAGATCTCGTCCCCCGCCCGCGCGCCGGCCCGGCGCGGCATGCCCCCCGGCGCGACATGGCCGATCGCGGTCAGCGACAGCGAAACGGGACCGGGGGTGGAGGTGGTGTCGCCGCCCAGGAGCGTGAGGGAGAACGCCGCCTGATCGGCTGCCAGCCCGGCGGCGAAGCCGGCGAACCAAGCCTCCGGCGTGCCGCGCGGGACGGAGACGCTGAGCAGGTAGCCGAGCGGCGTCGCTCCCTTGGCCGCCAGGTCCGACAGGTTCACCCGCAGCAGCTTGCGGCCGATCAGATCGGGCGGATCGTCGGGCAGGAAATGCACGCCGGCGACCATCGTATCCAGCGTCAGCACGAGCTCCCGCCCCGGCGGCGGCGCCAGCAGCGCCACGTCGTCCTTCAGGTCGAGCGCGCCAGGCCCCGCGAGCGGGCGGAAATGTCGGGCGATCAGCGCGAATTCGCCGGGCAGCGGGTCGTCCGGCGGCGGGGGTGGCATGCGATCCTCCCTGGGTGGGTATGGCGAGACAGGCCGATGGGCGCGAGGGCCAGGGGGAAGGGAGGCAGGGGGCCTTGGGGCTACCTTACCGCACCGGTGGCATTGCGGCAGGCTGTCGTCGGCCATACATCCTTGCCTGGCCGGAGACACCGATGGACGTCGCGACCACAACCGCCGTCGAGCCCTGGAAGACCCGTCGCCCCCGCTCCCTGCGCGAGGTCGCGATCTGGGGAACCCAACTTGGTGAGACCGATCCGTTCCTGCGCGAGTTCCTCGACACGTTCTATGCCGCGTCCGAACCCGCCGTCCAGGCGGCGATGCTCGCCGAGGAGCCGCCCGCCACCGGACAGCCGCGGGCCGATGCCTATCTCGCCGCCGTCGCCGAGCATCTGGCACTTCGCTACGGCCTTCCCGTGCCAAGCTGGAGCGGGGAGGCGGGCCGCTTCCTGCACCGGCCGTTTTTCCCCAGCGGCCTGGAGTCGCTGAAGGCCACGCTGCTGGTCGAAAGTCCGGTTGCCTTCCGCCGGCGATTGATCTTTGTCGGCGCCGATCCGCTGTATCGTCCCCGCAGGGATGCGACAGGCTTCGATCCGCAACCCTTGGCCCCCCAGGCAGAGTAAGGCGCCGCCAAGCCGATGCTGTCCGCCGATGACATCCTGCGCGGCCTGCGCAAACTCGATGCCCGAGCAAGACAGCATGGCACCCTGGTGGATCTGTCCATCTATGGCGGCGCCGCGCTCCTGCTGGCCTTCGATATCAGGCGGGCGACGCGAGACGTGGACGCCGTCGTCCGCGGGTCACCCGAGTTCTTGCGGCGCACCGTGGCGGAGATCGCCGAGGAAGAAGGCTGGCCCGCTGACTGGCTCAACGACGGGGTGAAGGGGTTCGTCTCGGCGCACGAAAGGATGCAGCCGATGCGGGAGTTCCAGGGAACGCCGGAGGGGGGCCTGCGCGTTCACCTGCCGGCACCGGAATATCTGTTCGCAATGAAGTGCATGGCCATGCGGCCGGAGGGAATCGACGGATCGCACGACATCTCGGACATCGCGGCGCTTGCCGATGCCGCCGGAATAGCAGATGCCGACGCAGCGCTGGCCCTGGTGGAGGCGTTCTACCCTGCGTCTCGCATTCCGCCCAAGGTCCGGTTCGGAATCGAAGAAATCATGGAACGCGTGGAGCGGCGCCGGACGGAGAGTTTGTGAAAGCATGCCCGCGGCACACGATCGTCGGAGGTAAAGCAGCAACGACTCCAGCGCGCGGGCGCCCTCACCCGCGCGCGGCGATCATGTAGTTCACCCCGAGCCCGCCGCCGGTGCGCCAGCCGTCGCCCGGCGTGGGCACCAGGCCGGTGGCGGCGCTGACCCGCAGCCCCGCCTGGCGCAGCAGCGCGCCGAGTTCCGCCGGCGGCAGGAAGCGCTGCCAGTCGTGCGTACCCACCGGCAGCCAGCGCAGCAGGTACTCCGCGCCGAGCTTGGCCATCAGGAACGACCGCTTGGTGCGGTTCACGGTGGACAGCACCACGAGCCCCCCCGGCGCCAGCAGCGCGGCCAGCCTGGCCACGAAGGCGGCGGGATCCGGCACGTGCTCGATCACCTCCAGCGCGGTGATCACCGGGAAGCGATGTCCTTCCGCCAGCAGCGCCTCCGGCGCCGCGACCCGGTAGGTCAGGTCGAGGCCGCGCCCCTCGGCATGCGCCCGCGCCGCCGCGATCGGCCCCGCCGCGGCGTCGATGCCGAGCACCGGAAACCCCAGCTCCGCCAGCGCCTCGGCCGCCAGGCCGGCGCCGCAGCCCACGTCCAGCACCGCCGGGCGAGGCCCGCCTGCCGCATCCGGGAAGGCTTCGGCGATGCGCGCGGCGGTCCAGGCGATCCGCGCCGGGTTCATCCGGTGCAGCGGGCGCATCGGCCCGTCCGGGTCCCACCAGCGCGACGCCAGCGCGTCGAACCGCGCCACCTCGGTCTCGGAGACCGTCGCTGTCGGCATCCTGCGTCCCCTGTTCGTCGCCAGCGCCTCGTGCTGCCCGTGTCTCTCGCGGTGCCGGGCCGGCGCGCGCCGTTCCTCTAGCCGGCCCGCGCCCCGGCCGCCATCCCGGACCGGCGCGCGGCGGCCGGCGCGGCGTCGCTGGCGTGGGGGCGCCGACGTGGGGGCGCCGATGTGGGGGACGCGCCGCGCACTTGTTGTCAAACGGCGCGCAACCCCGTCTGATCGCGGCGTCGGGCCGTTCGGCGCGACCACGACAAACGAGGGGAAGAAGCATGCCCACCACGGTCAACACCGGAGGGCGGCTCGATCGGCTGCCGGTCTCCGCGTTCCACTACCGCATCTTCTGGCTGATCGCGGCGGGGATGTTCTTCGACGGCTACGATCTTTATGTCGGCGGCAACGTGCTGGGCGCGACGCTGAAGGGCGGGTTTTCCACCCTGGCGCAGAACGCGCAGTTCATCTCCTTCACCTTCATCGGCATGACGCTGGGTTCGGTGGTCGCGGGGTTCCTCGGCGATCACTTCGGCCGGCGCTTCACCTATCAGTTCAACCTGATGGTGTTCGGCCTGGCCTCCCTGGTCGCGGCCTTCGCGCCCAGCATGGCGGTGCTCAATCTGCTGCGCTTCGTGATGGGCGTCGGCCTCGGCGCCGAGATCGTGGTCGGCTACTCCACCATGTCCGAATTCGCCCCGCCGGCCACGCGCGGGCGGTGGCTGTCCTTCATGGCCTTCGTCGTGGTGGCAGGCTTTCCGGTTACCTCCCTGCTCGGCACGCTGATCATCCCGCATTTCGGCTGGCGGCCGATGTTCGTGATCTCCGGCGTCGGCGCGCTGATCGTGTGGTACCTGCGCAAGCGGCTGCCGGAATCGCCGCGCTGGCTGGAAAGCCACGGCCGGACCGAGGCGGCCGAGGCGCTGATGCGCACGATCGAGGCCGAGGTCGGCGCCGGCCGCGTCTTGCCGCCCCCCCTGGCGCCGGCGCCGGTGGCGAACCTCGGCTTCGCCGCGCTGTTCGAACCCTGGCTGCTGCGCCGGCTGGTCGTCGGCAGCGTCACGCTCATCACCGTCAACACGCTGATTTTCGGCTTCGTGAACTGGCTGCCGACCTTCTTCGTGCTGCAGGGATTGAGCGTGACGAAGTCCTTCGTGTTCGCGCTGGTGATCGCGCTCGGCTCGCCGTTCGGCTGCGCGCTCGGCGCGTTCGGCGCGGATTATTTCGGCCGCCGGCGCCTCATCATCGGCGCGTCGCTGGCGACGATCGTGTTCGGCGGCCTGTATCCGTTCGTCGCCACGCCCGCGCTGGTGCTGAGCATCGGCTTCCTGCTCATCGTGAACATCTACATCCTCACGGCCCTGCTCTACGGCGTCTATACGCCGGAGCTGTTCCCCACCGAGGTGCGGCTGCGCGCCAACGGCCTGTGCAACATGCTCGGGCGCGGCGCGACGATCTTCACCCCGTTCCTGGTGATCGGCCTGTTCAAGGCGCATGGGGTCGGCGGCGTGGTGGGGCTGATGATCGGGCTGCTGATCGTGCAGATCGCCGTCGTGGTCGCCTGGGGGATCGAACCGGCCGGGCGGGGGCTGGAGACCCTGGCGCCCGCGGCGGCCCCGGGTGGCATTGCGGCCGGGGCACAGCCGGATCCGAGCCCCGGCGGCTGACGGCGCGGCGCGCTCCGGGGCCGGGACGGGGCGCGCCCCGTTCCTCGCCCGGCCGACGCCAGCCGTGTACGGTATGCCCTCCAACGCCGCCCGTCCCGCGCGCGGGCGGCGTCCTTGCGCCCACTGCGGTTGCCCGTGGCGCGGCCCGCCGGTATGTGTGCCCGTTACCGGCGCCTGGCTCGTTGCGCGCCGCCCCTTGCGTCCGTATCCCGGAAGACCGTCGGTTCCCCATGTCCCGTATCGTGATGAAATTCGGCGGCACCTCGGTGGCCGACCTCGACCGCATCCGCGCCGTCGCGGCACGGGTGAAGCGCGAGCGCGACGCGGGGCATGAGGTCGCGGTGGTGGTCTCGGCCATGTCCGGCACGACCAACCAGCTGGTCGCCTGGTGCCAGGCGCTGTCCCCCCTGCACGACGCGCGGGAATACGACGCCGTGGTGGCGACCGGGGAGCAAGTGACCACCGGCCTGCTGGCGATCGCCTTGCAGGAGATCGGGGTGGAGGCGCGGTCCTGGCAGGGCTGGCAGATCCCGATCCGCACCGACAACGCGCACGGCAAGGCGCGCATCGCCGCGATCGAGGGCGCCGAGCTGATCCGCCGCATGCAGGCGGGCCAGGTCGCGGTGGTCTCGGGCTTCCAGGGCATCTCGCCCACCGGGCGGATCACCACGCTCGGGCGCGGCGGCTCCGACACCTCGGCGGTGGCGCTCGCGGCGGCGCTCAAGGCCGATCGCTGCGACATCTACACGGACGTGGACGGGGTCTACACCACCGACCCGCGCATCGTGCCGAAGGCGCGCAAGCTGGCGAAAATCAGCTACGAGGAAATGCTGGAACTCGCCTCGGTCGGCGCCAAGGTGTTGCAGACCCGCAGCGTCGAGCTGGCGATGAACGAGCATGTGCGGGTGCAGGTGCTGTCCAGCTTCGCCGATCTCCCCGGCACGCTGGTGGTCGATGAGGATGAAATCGTGGAAAAAGAGACTGTCTCCGGCATTGCCTATTCGCGCGACGAGGCGAAGATCACGCTGCGCCGGGTGCCGGACCGGCCGGGCGTCGCCGCCGGCGTGTTCGGCCCGCTCGCCCAGCAGGCGGTGAACGTCGACATGATCGTGCAGAACATCGCCGCCGACGGCACCACCGACCTCACGTTCACCGTGGGCAAGGCGGACCTGCCGCGCGCCCTGGCCGCGCTGGAGGCGTTGCGCCCGCAGATCGGCTTCGCCGAGGTGCAGACCGATACCGACGTCGCCAAGATCAGCGTGGTCGGCGTCGGCATGCGCAGCCACGCCGGCGTCGCCGCCACCATGTTCCGCGCGCTCGCCGACAAGGCGATCAACATCGAGGTGATCTCGACCAGCGAGATCAAGGTCAGCGTGCTGGTCGCTTCCGAATACACCGAGCTCGCGGTGCGCGCGCTGCATACCGCGTACGGCCTCGATGCAGCCTGACCCCTCCGCCGCCGCGCGAATCGCGGCCCGCGCCGCGCTGGACCGGCTGTGGTCCCGCGGCACCGCGTTCCTCGGCTGCCCGATCGCCATCATGGGCGGGGCGATGAGCTGGGTAAGCGAGCGGCACCTGGTCGCCGCCATCTCCAACGCCGGCGGATTCGGCGTGATCGCCTGCGGCGGCATGCTCCCGGCGATGCTGGAGGCCGAGATCGCCGCCACCAAGGCGCTGACCGACAAGCCGTTCGGCGTGAACCTCATCACCATGCACCCGCATCTGAACGAGCTGATCGGCGTCTGCGTCGCCGCCGGCGTCGGCCATGTCGTGCTGGCCGGCGGCATCCCGTCCGGCGCGGCGGTGCGCGCGGTGAAGGACGGCGGCGCCCAGCTGATCGCCTTCACCCCGGCGCTCGTGCTGGCGAAGCGCCTGGTGCGCTCCGGCGTCGATGCGCTGGTGATCGAGGGATCGGAGGCGGGCGGGCATATCGGCCCGGTCTCGCTCAACGTGCTGGCGCAGGAGATCCTGCCGCATGTGCGCGAAGTGCCGGTGTTCGTCGCCGGCGGGCTCGGCCGCGGCGAGGCGATCCTGGCCTATCTGGAAATGGGCGCGTCCGGCGCGCAGCTCGGCACCCGCTTCGCGGCGGCGGCGGAATCGATCGCCCATCCGCGCTTCAAGCAGGCGTTCGTCCGCGCCAACGCGCGCGACGCGCTGCCCTCGGTGCAGCTCGACGCGCGGTTCCCGGTGATCCCGGTGCGCGGGCTGTCGAACGCCGGCACCGAGCGGTTCCTGACCCACCAGGCCGACGTGATCCGCCGCTTCCAGGCCGGCGAACTCACCAAGGAAGCGGCGCAGCTCGATATCGAGCATTTCTGGTCCGGCGCACTGCGCCGCGCGGTGATCGAAGGCGATGTCGAAACCGGCTCGGTGATGGCCGGCCAGTCGGTCGGCATGGTGGGCGCGGTGCAGCCGGTGGCGGAGATTTTGGCCGAGCTCGTGGATCAGGCGGTGACCGCCCTGCTGGCACGGCACCCGCACCCTGCGGGGAACGGTGCCGGCGGCTGACGTCATCCCAGCCGCGGCACCGCGGCTGCTGGCGCGGCTGCGGGAGCTGATGGCGCGCGGCGCGGCGTCGCTGCCCGATCTGGTCGGGCTGGTGGCCGGGGAGCTGGTCGCCGAAGTCGCCTCCATCTACGTCCGCCGCCCCGGCGACCTGCTGGAACTCGCCGCCACCTGCGGCCTCAATCCCGACTCGGTCGGGCGCACCAGGCTGCGCGTGGGCGAGGGGATCGTCGGGCTTTGCGCGGCCTCCGGGCAGGTGATGAACCTGCCGGACGCGCAGAACCACCCCGCCTTCGCCTATCGGCCGGAAACCGGGGAGGAGCCGTACGCCGCCATGCTCGCCGTGCCGGTGCGCCGCGCCGGGCGCACGCTGGGCGTGCTGGCGGTGCAGAACCGCGCCACCCGCTACTACGGCGCGGAGGAGGTGGAGGAGCTGGAAACCGTCGCCATGCTGCTGGCCGAGGTGCTCGCGGCCGGCGGCGCCGAGCCGGGCGGCACGCAGGGCGTCGTCGCAGCGGTCTCCCGGGTGTTCGCCGGTGTGCCGCTGCTGGGCGGGATTCTGCTGGGCCCGGTGGTGCTGCCCGGCGCGGTCCAATACGCGGGACCGCTGCTCGCCGAGGACCCGCAGGCCGAGCTGGTTCGCCTGGAAGCCGCCGCCGAGCGGATGCGGCGCAACCTCGATGCGCTGATCGCCGGCCGCATCGCCGAGGACGCCGTCGGCGCCGACGCCTCGCGCGAGGTGCTGGAAGCCTACCGGCTGGTGGTCGCGGACGGCGGCTGGCTGCGCCGGGTGGCCGAGGCGATCCGCGGCGGCCTGGCCGCCGAGGCCGCGGTGCAGCGGGTCGCCGGCGACGTCCACGATCGGATGCGCCGGGTCGCCGATCCCTATCTGCGCGAGCGGCTGGCGGATCTGGAGGACATGGCCGGACGGCTGCTGGGCGAACTGGCCGGCGCGGCGGCGCGTCCCCCGGTGCCGCCGGGGGCGATCCTGCTCGCCCGGCGCCTCGGTCCCGCCGAACTGCTGGATTGGCACGCCCGCGGCATCGCCGGGGTGGCGATCGAGGAAGCCAGCCCCGCCGGGCACGCCGCCATCCTCGCCCGCTCGCTCGAACTGCCCGCGCTCGGCGGGGTGCGCGGCGCAACCGCTGCCGCCGGTCCGGGCGACGAGGCGGTGCTGGATGCCGACCACGGGACGCTGATCCTGCGCCCCGACGCGGAGGTGCGCGAACTCTGCCTGCGCGAGGTGGAGACCCGTCGTGCGGCGCAGGCCGGCTGGTCGCTCCTGCGCGATCGCCCGGCGATGACGGCCGACGGCGTGCGCGTGCAGTTGATGTTGAATCTGGGCCTCGCCCTCGAACTCGAGCAGATCGAGCGCACCGGCGCGGACGGGGTCGGGCTGTTCCGCACCGAGATCGCCATGCTGGCGCGCGGCGCGGTGGTGGATGTGGCCGAGCAAGCGGCGCTCTACGCCCGCGTGCTGGACGCCGCCGCCGGGCGGCCGGTGGTGTTCCGCACCCTCGATCTCGGCGGCGACAAGCTGATGCCGGGCGCCGAACCGCAGGAGGAGGAGAACCCGGCGATGGGCTGGCGGTCGCTGCGGGTCGGCCTGGACCGTCCGGCGATCCTGCGCCGGCAGCTGCGCGCGCTGCTGCTCGCCGCCGCCGGGCGCGACCTGTCGGTGATGTTTCCGATGGTCGCCACGGTGGCCGAGTTCCGTGCCGCCCGCGACCTGCTGCTGGCCGAGGCGCGGCGCGTGCGCCCCGCCCCCGGGCGGCTGTCGATCGGGGCCATGCTGGAGGTGCCGGCGCTGCTGTGGCAGCTCGACACGCTGCTGGAGGAGGCGGATTTCCTCTCCATCGGCTCGAACGACCTGATGCAGTTCCTGTTCGCCGCCGATCGCGGCTCCCCGGCGATGGCCGGGCGCTACGACCTGCTGTCGCCGCCGGTGTTCGACCTGCTGGAACAGGTGGCGCGGCGGGCCGCGGCGGCGCGCGGCGGGCGCGGCGTGCCGGTATCGCTGTGCGGGGAGGCGGCGGGGCGGCCGGCGGAGGCGATGGCGCTGGTGGGGATCGGCATCATGTCGCTGTCGATGCCGGCCTCGGGCCTGTTCCCGGTGAAGGCGATGCTCCGGGACCTCGATCTTGCCGGCTTCCGCGCGGTGCTTGCGACGCTCCGTCGCGGCGCGGGCGGCGCGGCCAGCCTGCGCGAGCCGATCCTCGCCTGGGCGCGCGAGCACGGGCTGCCGGTGTAGGCTGCTGGCCGCCGCCCAGCCGTCGCGGGAGCGGCGCCGAGGGAAACCCATGCCGATCTCCGCCTCATCCCGTCCGATCCTGGTGATCGGCAGCGTGAACATGGATCTGATCGCCACCTGCGACCGGCTGCCGGCGCCGGGGGAGACGGTGGCGGGCGCGGGCTTCCGCACCGCGCCGGGCGGCAAGGGGGCGAACCAGGCAGCGGCGGCGGCGCGGCTGGGCGCGCGGGTGAGCCTGGCCGGCTGCGTCGGCCGGGACGCCTTCGGCCGCCGCCTGCGCGCCGGGCTGCGCGCCGACGGGGTGGACACGATGTTCCTGCGCGGCGTCGCCGAACCGACCGGCACGGCGCTGATCGCCGTCGATGCGGCCGGGCGCAACCAGATCGTCGTGGTGCCGGGCGCCAACGCGCGCTGCGATGCCGCGCTGGTCGATCGTGCGCTGGCCGCCGCGCCCGCGCCGGGGCTGCTGCTGTTGCAGCATGAAATCCCGCCCGAAGCCGTGGCGCACGCCGTCCGCGCCGGCGCCGATCGCGGCTGGTTCGTGGTGCTGAACCCCGCGCCGGCGCGCGCGGTGCCGGCGGCGCTGTTGGCGCGGATCGACCTGATCGTGCCGAACGAAACCGAGGCCGCGGCGCTGACCGGGCAGCCGGTCCGCGACCGCCGGGACGCGGAGGCGGCGGCGCGGACGCTGCTGGCCGGCGGGGCGCGGGCGGCGCTGATCACGCTCGGCGCGGCCGGCGCGCTTTATATGGACGGCGCCGCGGTGCGATTCGTCGATCCGGTGCCGGTGCGGGCGGTCGATACCACAGGTGCGGGCGATTCCTTTCTGGGAGCTTACGCGGCTGCGCGGGCGGCGGGGGGCAGCCTTGCCGAAAGCCTGGGTTTCGCCGCCGCCGCCGCCGCCCTATCTGCCACCCGTCCAGGGGCGCGGGAGGCGCTGCCGACACGCGCCGAGGTGGAGCAGTTTCGTTCGCCCGGCACGATCGGTCCGGATAACGATTGACCGAGATCAATGCTGATGCCGGAACCCGATGTTTCAGGGGGCCGGTCGTGGTCGGCTGGGGTGGACCCGCCGGATCATGGCAGCGTGACGGAGTGGCGAATGCGAGTACGACGGAACGGATCGGCGCAGCCGACGGCCCAGTTGGGCATCCTGCTGGCCCTCATCATGGGAGCCACGGTGCTGGGGGTGGTGCGTATGGCCCAGCAGGCGAACGCATGGGGGCCGAGCGTGGGCGATATCGTCTCGTTCGCGCATGTGCGGCCTGCGTTCTCGCCGCGGGTGGCGTTCGATGTCACCCGGCTCGGCCCGGCTGGTGGGAACGCGACTTGCCGGTTGGATTCGCGGGTGATGCGGAAGACGGGTGGCAGCCTGGTGGTGGAGGCGATCCAGCCGACGGGCGCGTACGTCGCGCGCTGGGTCGGCGGCGCGACCAGCGCCGGTGCCCGGAATTGCGGCGAGTCGGCCGAGGTGCTGCTGAAGGCCACCGATGTCGCCGCCCTGGCCACCAGCGCCGGCGGGTTCGGCGTGGATCACTGAAGCGACGCGAAGGCAGACCCGGCACGCCGGCCGGCGAACGGGGCGGCCGTGAAGATCGCCGCCCCGCTCGCACTGTCGCGTGCCGGTGCCCCGATGGCTCAGCCGGTGCGGACGATCCGCCCGGTATGGCTGTCCATCGTGAAGCGGGCGATCACGGTGTTGTCCGGCGCCGCGAAGGCGAAGCCGATCAGATCGCCTGACTGCTTCGTCACATCGACCACCTTCCACGTATGGTTGCCGTTCCACACCAGCAGGGCGGAAGCGATTTCCTTCACGTCGGCCGGCGTCAGCGCGCGGTCGGCGGGGCGGAAGAACAGCGCGAACGTGCCGGGGGCGATCGGCCGGTGGTGCCAGCCGCCGGGACCATGGTGCCAGGGACCGGGGCCATGATGCATCCACGGACCGGGATGCGGCCCCCAGGGAGCAGCGCCCGCCGGACCACCGGGAGGTCCGCCGGGAGGCGGCGGGCCGGGCGGCGCGGCGTGGGCGACCAGCGCGCCGCCGGCGGCGCTGGCGATGGCAACGGCGGCCACCGCCGCCAGAACTGACTTTCGCATGCAAATCTCCTGTGCCATGTGCGGCTGTCCGAACATGGCGCGCGGCGGTTGCCGGCGCAGGCCCACGCGCGCGACGAAGTGCAACCGAATGCAACGCCGCCTGCCGCGACGGCGCGGGATCGCCTATCATCCGCGCATGGAGCCTCATCCGCACATCCTGGTGGTGGACGACGACCGCGAGATCCGCGACCTGCTGGCGCGCTTCCTGGAACGCCACCAGCTGCGCGTGACCGCGGTGCGGGATGCGCGCGAGGCGCGACGCGCCTGGCCGAACGGGCATTTCCAGCTGGTGGTGCTGGACCTGATGCTGCCGGGCGAAAGCGGCCTCGATCTGGCGCGCTACCTGCGCACCCAGTCCAACGTGCCGATCGTGATGCTGACTGCGATGGGCGAGGAAACCGACCGGATCATCGGCCTGGAACTCGGCGCCGACGATTATGTGGCCAAGCCGTTCAATCCGCGCGAACTGCTGGCGCGCATCCGCGCCGTGCTGCGTCGGGCCGGGGAGCCGTCCGTCCCGAGCGGCGCCGCCGGCGGCAGCCGCGCGCTGCGCTTCGCCGGCTGGACGCTGGAACCGGCACGCCGGCGCCTGCTCAACCCCGAGGGGGCGGAGGTGGCGCTGACCGGTGGCGAGTACGACCTGCTGGTGGCGCTGGTGGAACGCGCGAACCGGGTGCTGACGCGCGACATGCTGCTCGATCTGCTGCGCGGGCGGCAGGCGGGGCCGTTCGACCGCGCGATCGACGTGGCGGTGAGCCGGCTGCGGCGCAAGCTGGAGGACGGCGGGCGCAACGCGCAACTCATCAAGACCGTGCGCGGCGGGGGGTATGTGCTGGCCGCGACGGTGGAGCGCGTGTGATGACGCTGCCGCGGCGAGCGCACCGCGACCTGGCCTGAACCCGGATTTCCCGGATGGATACGGATTTCCTTGTACAGGAAGGCCGAATGTGGTATGAATATCAGCGTGTTGTCGTCAACGAGGGGCGCGCGCGGATGGAACACCCAGCGGGTGAATCGGATAATGGGTCTCTGCGGGTCGATTTCGATCGGAGGCTGAAGCTGGAATTCCACGGCAGCAGGATCACTTCCGACGCCGGCTCGCTGGCCTACCGGGAACTGGACGACGCGCTCGGCCTCTCCGATCTGGCCAGCGCGGCGCTGTCGGGATGCCGCCGTGGCAAGAACACCCGACACCTGCTGACCGGGCTGTTGCGCCAGTCGGTGTTCGGCCGCCTCGCCGGCTATGAGGATGTGAACGATGCCGAACGTCTTGCCCATGATCCGGCGATGCGTGCAGTGGTCGATCGCACCGGGCTAGATCGACAGGCTGCATCGACCAGCCAGATGGGCCGTTTCGAGACCGCGTGGCTCACCAGCGAGGCCAACCTCGCTGCCCTGGCCGATCTGTCCGGCGCCTGGATCGACCGGGTGCATGCGCGCCGTCCGCAGACGACGATCGTGCTCGACATGGACAGCAGCGTCAGCGAGACGCACGGCGCACAGGAGGGGTCTGCGTACAATGGGCACTTCGCGTGCATCTGCTATCACCCGCTGTTCGTGTTCAACCAGTTCGGCGATCTGGGACGGTGCAGCCTGCGGCCGGGCAACGCCCACAGCGCCGCAGATTGGCGCGAGGTGCTGGAACCGGTGGTGGCGCGTTACCGGGGCAAGATGAAGCGCAGCTACTTCCGCGGCGATCCCGGCTATGCCAACCCCGGCATCGATGAGTTCCTCGAAGCCGAGGGCTACAAATACACGATCAGGCTGCCGGCCAACGCGGTCCTGCAAGAGCGCATCGGGTGGTTGCTCAAGCGTCCGGTGGGACGGCCGGCCCATGATGTCCGCCGTTATTCTGCCAGCTTCAGCTACCAGGCGGCGTCATGGACCAGGTCCCGCCGGGTGGTGGCGAAGGTCGAGTGGCACCCCGGTGAGCTATATCCGCGCGCCGGCTTCAATGTGACCAACATGACCCGGCCGCCGGAGCGGGTGACGCTGTTCTACAATCAGCGCGGCACGGCCGAGCAGCACATCAAAGAAGGCAAGAACGCGATCACCTGGACCCGCCTGTCCTGCCAGCGCTTCGTCGCCAATGCCGTGCGGCTGCAACTGCACGCCCTGGCCTACAACCTCGCCAACTTCCTCCGCACCCTGACCCTGCCCGAGGCGGTCAGCCACTGGTCCATGACCACGTTGCGCGACCGGCTGGTCAAGATCGGCGCCAGGATCGTCCGCCACGGTCGATCGGTCACATTCCAGATGGCCGAAGTCATGGTGCCGCGTGCGCTGTTCGGGCAGATACTCGATGCCATCGCGGCACTCCGACCACTGCCACCGGCGCGATGCTGAGCGCCACCGCAGTCGCTGCCAGTGCAGACTGTCGGCAGGGGAACTGCTTTCATTTGTCGCTCGACCCAGCAAAATCTCCGGTCGGACAGCAATCTTTGACCGGTGGCGCTGGCCGTAGGCACCCTCCTGGCCCTTCCGCCGTTGCAAAGGCCATCAGACGGCGGGTATTCTACCCTTTAGATGGCCGCATGGGCCGGCCATCTGGGGAATGTCGGTTGAGGGATCGTCAACCCGAGCCACACGGGGTGAAGCACTTCGAACTCGATAGTAAAAAAGGAACAGACCATGGTTGACATTGAGGCTCCTCACGTTCCTACAATGCCGCGGCTCAACGAGCCAGCTCCCGCATTTGAAGCAAAAACAACCCACGGCCCGAGAAAGCTCTTGGACTACAAGGGAAAGTGGCTGGTCCTCTTCTCGCATCCGGCTGACTTCACACCGGTGTGCACCACCGAATTCGTGGCATTCGCGAGGGCCCATCCGCGTTTCCAGACACTGAATTGCGAGCTTCTCGGCCTGTCGATCGACAGCAACTACGCCCACATTGCCTGGGCGCGGAACATCGAGGACAAGTTCGGCGTCAAGATCCCATTCCCCATCATCGAGGATCTCTCGATGAAGGTCGCGAACGCGTACGGCATGATCCAACCTGGAGCCAGCGATACCTCGGCGGTGCGGGCAACCTTTCTGATCGATCCCGACGGCAAGCTGCGTGCCATGGTGTACTATCCGATGAGCAACGGCCGAAGTGTTGAAGAGTTCCTGCGTCTGCTCGAAGCTCTGCAGACGAGTGACAAGCATGGCGTCGCAACACCGGAGGCTTGGAAGCCCGGCGAGAAGGTCATCGTGCCACCTCCACAGACACAGGCCGATGCCGAAAAGCGCAAAGGCGAAGGCTACGATTACACCGACTGGTACTTTTCCAAGAAGGACCTGAAGAAGCCGGCTGCGTAGGGCCGGCCGCTTCCGGCGCCGTCCGGACTGAAAGCGGGAAGGCGGCGAGGCGCGACCGTCTTCTCGCGCGGTGCGCCGTTGCTGCGATACCCGCAAGATCGGTGGCGATGCTGGCCGCGCGATCAGAAACCGCTACAAGGAAGAACCCGGAATGGCCAAGGAAATCAGCGTCGACGTCATGGTTCTGGGGGCTGGTGGCGGCGGCTATCCCGCCGCCTTCCGCCTTGCCCGCGAGGGACGGTCGGTCGCGATGGTCGATCCGTT
>JAJZVS010000403.1 GCA_021845555.1 Pseudomonadota bacterium | reverse complement strand
GGTCTATCCCGCGATGGTCGCGCGCGGGGCGGGCTGCATCATCAATGTCGCCTCGCAACAGGCGCTGGCGGGCGGTGCCGGCGCGGTGCCCTATTCCGCCGCCAAGGCGGCGATCATCGGCTTCACCCGGGCGCTGTCGCGGGAGGCGGCGCCGCGCGGGGTGCGGGTGAACGCGATCGCGCCGGGGCCGATCGATACCGATCTGGTGCGCCAGAACACGCCCGAATGGCAGGACAGCTTCAAGGCGCGGCTGCCCGCCGGAAGGTTCGGACGGCCGGAGGAGATCGCCGCCACCGCCCTGCTGCTCGCCGGGCCGATGGGCGGGTTCTATGTCGGAGCCTGCCTCTCGCCCAACGGCGGCGACGTGATGCACTGATCGCGGCGCCGCCGGCGGGGAGAGGGGTCAGCCCTTGCCGCGCGTGGCCTCGTAGCGCGCCTTGGCCTCCGCGTTCGGCGGATAGAGGCCGGGCAGCGGCGTGCCCTTGTCCACCTCGGTCATGATCCAGGCTTCCAGCCGCTCCTGCTCGGCCCCGCCGGCGGCCACTTCCTCCACCAGCGCGGCCGGGATCACCACCGCGCCGTCGGCATCCGCCAGGATCAGGTCGTTCGGGAACACCGCGACGCCGCCGCAGCCGATCGGCTCGTCCCAGCCGACGAAGGTCAGGCCGGCGACCGAGGGGGGCGCGGCGGCGCCGGCGCACCAGACCGGCAGGCTGGTGCCGAGCACGCCCGCGAGATCACGCACCGCGCCATCCGTCACCAGCGCGGTAACGCCGCGCTTGGCCATGCGCGCGCACAGGATATCGCCGAAGATCCCGGCATCCGACACGCCCATCGCATCAACCACGGCGATGCAGCCCGCCGGCATCGCCTCGATCGCGCCGCGGGTGGAGCGGGGGGAGGACCAGGATTCCGGGGTGGCGAGGTCCTCGCGCGCCGGGACGAAACGCAGGGTGAAGGCGCGGCCGATCAGGCGGGTCTGACCGGGGCGCAGCGGGCGCGGGCCGCGCATCCAGACGTTGCGCAGGCCCTTCTTCAGCAGCAGCGTGGTGACGGTCGCCGAGGAAACATGTTCCAGCGCTGCGATGATCTGGCTGTCGTCCGCCATCGAAATCTCCTTGCCGGAGGCCGGCTGTTCGGGGTGAGGGGGCGCCGGGGGTGCCGACGAGAAAAATGGTCCGGGGCCGCGGGGGCCGCGCGCCTGATGTGCCAAGCTTTGGGGTTCAGTGCCACCCCTGTTGCGAAGGCGCCGCCGGCGCGGCGGCGGGGCCCGACGGCGCACCACCATGCACGGCGCGGTGGACCGCCTGGCCGACCGCATGGGCGGCCCCGCGGATGGCATGGCCGGCCGCGTGCACGCCGGTGACGATCGCGTGGCCGGTGTCATGCGCCGCGGCTTTGATGTCCTGGCCCATCTGGTGCCAGGGAACCGCCGCCGCCGGCGCCGCGGGGGCGATGGCGAGCCCGAGGGCGAGAAGGGCGGCAGTCACGACGGCGCGGGCCCGAACCCGCCCTTGGCGGGTTCGGTCGGGGCGGGACGGGTTGGGGCGGGACATGGCTGGCAGCTCTCCTGGGCGAGGGGGCCAGCCGGATGGCAGCGGGAGGCAGGCTGGCACGCGTCTTGGCGCGGGTTGAGGTGGGCCGGACCGCCATGGATCGCAAGGCGGGGCATGGCAAGCCGCAGGGCGGCCTCGATTTGACGGGTTTGGAAGAATCGGGTTCTGATACCCCACGCGTGGGATAACGTCAGATGCCTAAGGCAACGTCGTTTTCCTGGGCGCCAAAGAAAACCGGGAGAGCGATCCATGAAGCTAGGGTTCACGCGCTCAGCAGGCGTGGCTGCGGCGTTCGGCTTGGCGGTGGCGGCCAGCGGCGGGATATTGCCGGCCCGCGCCGCGGACAAGGGGCCGATCAAGATCGGCGTGATCAGCGAACAGTCCGCGATCGTCGGCCAGTCGATCAGCCTGGGGGCGCAGCTTGCCGCCGCCGACATCAACGCGCATGGCGGGGTGAACGGCCGCAAGCTGGAGATCGTGCTCTACGACGATCATTCCTCCGCCGCCGACGCGGTGCGCGCCTTCCAGCGTGCCGCGGAGCAGGACCACGTGAAGGCGGTGGTGACCACCTTCATCAGCGAGATCGCGCTGGCGCTGGAGCCCTGGTCGGCGCGGCTGCACATGCCGACCATCACGCCGGGCGCCGCCAGCAACCAGATCACCAAGCAGATCCACGACGACTACGCGCGCTACAAATACATGTTCGAGGGGTGGTTCCCGGCGACCATCCTGGCGCAGGCGGTCTGCGATTCCTCCCACGACCTGTTCGTGAAGGAACTGCACATGAAAACCGCCGCGATCATGAGCGAGGATGCCGACTGGACCAAGCCGCTCGACGCAGGCTACGTGCAATGTCTGCCGAAGGCCGGGCTCAAGGTGGTGGACGAGGTCGCGTTCAACCCCGATACCACCGACTTCACCCCGATCTTCAACAGGATCGAGGCGAAACATCCGGACGTGATCATCACCGGTATCGCCCATGTGGGCGTGCAGCCGACGGTGCAGTGGCATGACCAGCAGGTGCCGATCGCGCTCGGCGGCATCAGCGCGCAGGCGACCAACCTGACGTTCTGGAAGGACACCAACGGCGCGGCGGCCGGCGTGGTCACTCAGACCGGCACCGTTCCCGGGCTTGCGATCACGCCCAAGACGATCCCGGTCGCCGATGCGTTCATGAAGAAGTCCGGCCATTTCCCGGCCTTCGTCGGCTTCACGGCCTATGATGCGGTGGAAGCGCTCGCCGGGGCGATGCGGCGGGCGCACTCGACCAACCCGGACGCGATCGTCACGCAGATGGAAAAGACCGACATGGTGGGCACGCTCGGCCAGTACGCCTTCCATGGTCGCAAGAGCAAGTACACCCACTCGCTGCGCTATGGCCCGAAATGGGTCCCGACGGTGTTCATGCAGTGGCAGGACGGCAAGCAGGTCTGCGTGTGGCCGGCCAACAAGTGCCACGCGAAGATGGTGTTCCCGCCGTTCGTGAAATCGGCGCATATGGCGGCGAAGTAGTCGCGTCTTCCGACCCGGGCGGCGTGACTGCGCGCCGTCTGGGCCGGATGCTTTCCGTCCCCCTCGCACGTCGT
>JAJZVS010000402.1 GCA_021845555.1 Pseudomonadota bacterium | reverse complement strand
TGCTGGATCGTCCCGGCGTTGGTCTTGGCGAGCGCGATCGCGCGCCGGTAGTTCACGTCGTCGTTCCGGTAGGCCACTTCCAGCGCGTCCATCGTCGCTTTGGCCTGAGCGATCTCCTCCGGGCGCGATCCGGCGAGCAGCTTCGCCAGCGCCTCCCGCGCGTTCTCCATCTGCGCCTTCGCCTGCGCCAGGCCGGCGGCGTAGCGGGTGTCGTCCAGCGTGGCGAGCAGCTCGCCCCGCTTCACCACCGCGCCCTCCTGCACCAGCATCCGCGTGATGTGGCCGGCATCATTGAACGCCGGCTGCACCTCGCGGATATCGACATCGCCATACAGGGTGAGCGCGCCGGTGACGGCGGGCCGGTGTAGGCGGCGATAGGCGAAGCCGCCACCGGCCAGCGCCAGCAACAGCACGAGCACGGCAATGATCCGGGCCCGGCTCAGCATGGCGAACGAGTCACGCGGCATCCTGGCATCGGTCTCTCCTGGTCACGGGCAGTGTATGCTATGCTCAGACGGAAGTGCCCAACAGGGCGCCCGGGAAGGTGACGCGGGCGCACGAGACGAACCCGACAAATAGGTGGGACAGGACCGATCACGGGACCACCAGCACAAGGCAGGGAGCCAGAGACGCGAGCTTCTGCGACACGCTGCCAAGGAGCAATCCGGCAAGCTGTCCGCGCCCGCGTCGCCCGACCACGATGACATCAGCCTGCTCCCGACGAGCCGCGTCGATGATGCCTTGCGCCGCATCGCCCGAGAGGGACAACACCCGGACCCTCGACGCCCCGACACCCTCTACGCGCGTCCTTGCGTCCAGCAGGATACGACCTGAAAGGAGCTCAAGCGCTTCGCCATAGCCACCCTCGGCATGAGCAAGTTTCGCCATCTCCCCGGGCGGCAGGTTGTCCCCGACGGTGACGATCAACAGATCCGCTTCAACGGACTTTGCCAATTCGGCGGCGGCCTCGACAGCGCGGTCGGCGCCGGCGGATCCATCCGTCGCCACCAGGATGCGTTGCATGGACATCGGGTTCGCCCCTTCACAACCGACGTTGCGCGCAACGCTGGAAGGCCGGCAGGTGCCGGTCCAACGAGGCTGCCCGGAGCGCATGATAGACTGCCAGAATGTCGGGTCGCCGCGTACTGGCCAGCAGCTTGTCATACAAGGCGACGTTGTCGATTTCCCCCTGCACGGCGGACACGCAGGCGTCGCGCACGCTGGCGAACCGCGGCGTCGCACCGGTCCAGCGGTCGGCGGGGGCGGCGATGCCATAGGCGGCGAACAAGTCGAGCAGCGCGCGGATGTGCCGCGCCTCCGCCTCGACGATGTTGATGAACGGGCGGATCGGCCCGTGATCGGCGATCACCTGGCGATAGGTCGCATGCGACTTGTATTCGTCGTCGAGCGCATCGTTCAGCGCTTGTCGCTCGATCGCGTTCAGCGGGTCTGCCATGCGCATCGGTCAGGGCCCCTTCGGAGGTGCGGCTCCCACCGCCGCGGCATCGTCTTGGAAAATATGCGCCGCGATCTCGGCCATCTGCGGTCTGCCCTACGCCAGACGCTCGAGCGCCAGCGCGATGCCCTGGCCGCCGCCGATGCACAGCGTGACGACCCCGCGCCGGACGCCGTCCCGCTCCATCGCGTGCAACAGCCGCGTGGTCAGCACCGCGCCGCTCGCCCCGATCGGATGGCCATGCGCGATGGCGCCGCCTTCGACGTTCACCACGTCCTCGGCCAAGCCGAGTTCATGGATCACCGCCAGCACGATCGCGGCGAAGGCCTCGTTGATCTCGAACCGGTCCACGTCGCCGGTGCGCCAGCCGGCGCGCTCCAGCGCCTGGCGCACCGCCGGCACCGGGCCGAGACCGAAGAAGCCGGGCTCCACCGCGCCGATCCCGTACGACACCAGCCGTGCCATCGGTCGCAGCCCGTGGCGCGCGGCCCAATCCGCCTCGGCCACCACCATCGCCGCGGCGCCGGAGTTCAGGCCCGGCGCATTGCCGGCGGTGATCGTGCCGTCCTTGCGGAAGGCCGGCTTCAGCGCGGCGAGCGACTCGGCCGTGGTGCCCGGCCGGTTATGCTCGTCCTGGGCGAAGCGGGTCGGTCCCTTGCGCCCGGGCAGCTCGATCGGCGCGATCTCGGCGACGAACTTGCCGGCCGCCTGGGCGGCGGCGAAGCGGGCCTGCGAGCGTTCGGCCCAGCGATCCTGCGCGGCGCGGCCGATCTGGTATTTCGCCGCCAGATCCTCGGTATGCCAGCCGGAGTGCTGGCCGGAGAACGCGTCGTTCAGCCCGTCCTCCAGCATCGCGTCGACCACCACGCCGGGACCCATGCGATAGCCCCAGCGGGCCTCGTGTTGCAGATAGGGCGCAAGGTCCATGTTCTCCATCCCGCCGGCGATCGCGCTGTCGATGAACCCCAGCATCACCTCCTGCGCCGCCGAGGCGATCGCCTGCGCGCCGGAGCCGCAGACCCGGTTCACCGTCATCGCCGGCACCTCCACCGGCACGCCGCCGCCGATCGCCGCCTGCCGCGCCGGGTTCATCTTCGTCCCGGCCTGGATCACGTTGCCCATCACCACGGTGCCGATCTCGGCGCCGGCGAGGCCCGACCGCGCCAGCACGGCGCGCACGACCGCAGCCCCCAGTTGTGGCGCCGGCGTCGTCTTCAGCGTGCCGTTGAAGGTGCCGATCGCCGTGCGGACCGGGGTGCAGAGTACCACGTCACGTCGGGGCATCGCGTCGTCTCCAGTGCTTCGGGTGCGCGTCTAGATCGGGGCGGGCGCCGGCGCATTGATCGGGATCAATCGGTGGATGGCCCCTTGCGTACCAACGTCCCGGACAGCGCCGCGGCAGAAGCGACGGTGTTGGAGATCGTGCCGTATTTGCGGATGTTCTCATGCATCAGATCGAGCCGCCGATCCGGCTCGTCGGTGTCGATCACCATCTCGTAGTCGATCCGGGTCAGCTTCGGCGGTTTGTCCTGCCGCACGCCGTGCAGGCGCACCTCGGCGCCATGGAAGCGGAAGGACAGCATCGGCGCCAGCCGTTCCAGGTTCTTCAACATGCAGGCCGCCAGCGCGGCGAGGAACAGCTCGGCCGGGTTGAACGCATCGACCCGCCCGGCCGGGTCGGTGTCCATGACCAGTTCG
>JAJZVS010000401.1 GCA_021845555.1 Pseudomonadota bacterium | reverse complement strand
CGAGGCAGCGCCGACGCCGATCTCCGCCAGCCCGGACTCGCGCAAGGCGGCGAACGCCGCCTCCCGCCGCGCCGGGCTGAGCCGCTTGGAATCGTCGAGCAGCGCCGCCAACCGCGCCGGCACGCCGGACGGGAACACCACGGCCGCGGCCAGCACCGGGCCGGCGAGCGGGCCGCGCCCGACTTCGTCCACCCCCGCGACCCGGCCGCCCGCTGCCTGCTCCAACACGAAATCCGGCATCCGGCGGCGATAGCAGAGCGCGCGCCGCCGGGGTAGGACGGCAGGGCACATCCAAGGGAGGCCGGCGATGGACGTGAAGGGCAAAGTGGTGCTGGTGACCGGCGCGGCGCGCGGGCTGGGCCGCACCTACACCGCGGGCCTCGCCGCCGCCGGTGCCCTGGTGGTAGCCGGCGACCTTACCGACTGCGGCCCCGCGGTGGCGGCGGCGCGCGCGGCCGGTGGTCAGGCGGTCGCGGTGCGCCTCGACGTGACCGACCCCGCCTCCTGCGCCGCGATGGCCGCGGCGGCGGTCGCGGCATTCGGGCGGATCGACGCCCTGGTGAACAACGCCGCGCTCTACGGCAGCCTGCGCGGCGGCCGGTTCACCGCCATCCCCGAGGCCGACTGGGACGCGGCCATGACGGTGAACGTGAAGGGCATCTGGAACGGCTGCAAAGCGGTGGTGGAGGCGATGCGCGCGGCGGGCGGCGGGTCGATCGTCAACGTCTCCTCCCTGGCCGCGACCTATGGCATGCCATTCGCGCTGCACTACACCACGTCGAAAGCGGCCGTGATCGGACTGACGCGCGGGTTGGCGCGCGAGCTCGGGCGCGATCAGATCCGCGTGAACGCGCTGGCGCCGAGCGCGGTGCTGACCGAGGGCACCACCGAGTTCTTCGGCGCCAAGCACGAACGGGCGTTGGAAACGATCCGCGCCGGCCAGGCGATCCCGCGCACGCTGGAACCGGGCGATCTGCTGGGGACCGTAGCCTGGCTGGTGTCCGACGCCAGCCGCTTCGTCACCGGGCAGACCATCGCGGTGGATGGCGGGACAGTGCTGCTGTAGCCGCGCGCGCCCGCCATGCTGCGGCGCACAGTTGATGTTTGCAAAAGCAACCGGAACCGGCGCAGTCTGATCGCCCGCCGCCATCGCGGCGGGGACAGATCGAGGGGAGGCTCGCCATGACCATGGTTGCCGCTATCCTGCGTCACAAGGGCCACGAGGTGATCGCCGTCACCCCCGCCGCCACCATCGCCGAGGTGGCGGAGGTGCTGCGCGCGCGGCGCATCGGCGCCGTGCTGGTCACCGACAGCCTGGGCCAGTTGCTGGGGATCGTCAGCGAACGCGACATCGTGCGGAGCATGGCCGCGCACGGTGCCGCCACGCTGGAACGGACCGCCGCGCAACTGATGACCCGGGTGGTGGTCACCGCCACGCCCGCCACCACCGTCCCCGAAGCGATGCACCTGATGACCGAACACCGCGTCCGCCACATCCCGGTGCTGGACGGCGGTGGGTTGGTCGGCCTGGTCAGCATCGGCGACGTGGTGAAGGCGCGGATCATGGAGCAGGAACAGGAGGTGGACAGCCTGAAGGCCTATATCTCCGGCGCCGCCTAACCGGGGGCTTGCGCGCCGGCCCCAGGACCGGTGGAGTCCGGCACGCGCACCCGCGCGCCATCCCCCCCCGGTCCGAGGCACCCCATGACCCTCCGCTGCGATCTCATCCTGCGTGACGCCACCGTGTTCGACGGCACCGGCCGATCGCGCTTCACCGCCGATGTCGGCGTCACCGGCGATCGCATCGCGGCGGTCGGCGACCTCGGCGCGGCCACCGCCGACCGGGAGATCATCGCCACCGGAAAGGCCGTCGCGCCCGGCTTCATCGATGCTCATACGCACGACGACCGCGCGGTGCTCTGCGGCCCCGCCTGCATGCTGTGCAAGATGTCCCAGGGCGTCACCACCGTGGTAGTCGGCAACTGCGGCATCAGCCTCTCGCCGGTGCGCATGACGCGCCGGCCGCCGCCGCCGCTCGATCTGCTGGGCGACGAATCCTGGTGGACCTTCGACAGCTTCGGCGCCTACGCCGACCGCCTCGCCCGCGATCCCGCGCCGGTCAACACCGTCGCGCTGATCGGACATATGTCGTTGCGCGTGGAAGCGATGGGCGGAGACACGCAACGCGCCGCCACCGACAAGGAAGCCGAGCACATGCGCAAGCGCCTGGCGGAAGCGCTCGCCGAAGGCGCATCCGGCTTCTCCACCGGCCTCTATTACCCGCCCAACATCATGGCGCCCACCGAGGAAGTGATTGCCGTCGCCGAAGCGTTGCGCGCCGCCGGCGGGATCTACGTCAGCCACATGCGCGACGAAGCCGACGGCGTGCTCGCCTCGATCGAGGAAACGCTCCGCATCGGCCGCGACGCCGGCGCCCCGGTCGTGATCAGCCACCATAAATGCTCGATGCCCGAGAACTTCGGCCGTTCGGTCGAAACCCTGCCGCGCATCAGCGAAGCGGCGCGCCACCAGAAGGTCGGCTTCGACGTCTATCCCTACGCCGCCGGATCGACCGTGCTGATCCCGGACCGGCTGCGCGCGGACGTGCCGGTGCAGGTCACCTGGTCCATCCCACACCCCGAGATGGCCGGACGCATGCTGGAAGACATCGCGCGCGACTGGAACCTGACCGCCCGCGCCGCCGCCGAACGCCTGCTGCCCGCCGGCGCGATCTTCTTCCAGATGCACGAGGACGACGTCCGCCGCATCATGGCCCACGACCTGGCAATGATCGGCAGCGACGGCCTGCCACACGATTCCTACCCCCACCCGCGCCTCTGGGGCACCTTCCCGCGCGTGATCGGCCACTACGCCCGCAACCTCGGGCTGTTCAGCATGGAAGCCGCCATCCACAAGATGACCGGCCTGACCGCCCAAACCTTCGGCCTGCCCGAGCGCGGCACGATCCACGCCGGCAACTACGCCGACCTCGTGCTGTTCGACCCCGCCACAATCTGCGACGCGGCAACATTCGACGCCCCCACCCGCCCCGCAACCGGCGTGCTGGAAACCTGGATCAACGGCCAATCCGCCTTCGCCGCCAGCCAGGCCACCCCCGCCCGAGCGGGACGGCTGGTCCGGCGCGGATGAGGGGGGA
>JAJZVS010000400.1 GCA_021845555.1 Pseudomonadota bacterium | reverse complement strand
GTGGTGGTGGAGAATTTCCGCCCCGACGTGAAGTTCCGCCTGGGGATCGACTACGCCAGCCTGCGGGCGGTGAACCCGCGGCTGGTGTACGCCTCGATCTCCGGTTTCGGCCAGGACGGGCCGTATCGGGACCGGCCGGGGTTCGACCAGATCGCGCAGGGCATGGGCGGGCTGATGTCGATCACCGGGCTGCCGGGCCAGGGGCCGGTGCGCGTCGGGATTCCGGTGGCCGACCTGACCGCCGGCATCTTCTGCGCCATGGGCATCCTGATCGCGCTGCTGGAACGCGAGCAATCGGGGGAAGGCCAGTGGGTGCAGAGCAACCTGCTGGCGGCGCAGATCTCGATGCTGGATTTCCAGGCCGCGCGCTGGCTGATCGGCCATGAGGTACCGGCCCAGGCCGGCAACGACCACCCGACCTCCATCCCCACCGGGGTGTTCGAGACGGCGGACGGGCACATCAACATCGCCGCCGCCGGCGACGCGATCTACGCCCGGCTGTGCCAGGCGATCGGGGCGGAGGCGCTGATCGCCGATCCCGACTTCGCCACCGGCGCGGCGCGCTCGGCGAACCGGGCGAAGCTGAACGCGGCGATCGCGGCGGTGACGCGCACGCGGCCCTCGGCGGAGTGGATCGCGGCGCTGAACGCCGCCGGGGTGCCGTGCGGTCCTATCTATAAGATGAACGAGGTGTTCGCCGACCCGCAGGTGCGGCACCTGAACATCACCCGCCGCGTGCCGCAGCCGGTGCTGGGGGAGGTGGAGGTGGTGGGCCAGCCGGTCGAACTGTCGCGCAGCGGCTGGAGCGTGCGCAGCGCGGCGCCGGAACTGGGAGAGCACACGGATCAGGTGCTGGCGGAGCTGGGCTATGGGGAGGCGGAGATCGCGGGGCTGAAGGCGCGGGGGGTGGTGTAGGCCGCCGATTTGGCAGGGGACGGGAAAGCGAAACGGCCGGCGCCCTGGGGGCACCGGCCGTTTTGTATGGGGAGACGCGGCGGTTCAGGCGGCGCGACGTTCCGGCGTCACATCGTCCGGCCGGTAGGTCATGCTGCCGGTCAGATGCAGTTCCAGCACCGCCGGCCCGGACAAGGCGCCGAGCGGAAGCTGGGCGCGGCCATCGGTCCAGCGCCAGGTGTCCGTGCCGTTCCGCTCGACCGGGTGCCAACCGAGCGACAGGGCGGGGTGGTCGAGCGGGATGTCCCGCGCCTCGGCGCCGGTGCGCAGGACGATGCGGGCGACCGCGAGGCCGAGGCGGCGGTGGTCGTTGAGATAGGGCGCATGATCGGCGGGGGAGCCGATGCGGGAGACCAAGGTGGCCGCGGTCGCGCCGGCCGGCAGGACGAACACGGCCCGGCTTGCGGTCGCCTCGATCGGGGAGATCTCCCGCCCGCCGAGCAGCAGGCGCGGGGCGGCGTCGGTCGTGGTGGCCGGGGTCTCCCGATGCAGGCCGAGCGCGGCGGCACGGTCGGCGAGACGGCGCCAGATCGGTTCCAGCTCGGCCGGGTCGGTGGCGAGTGGGGCGCAGGCGTCCGTCTCCCAGCAGCGCAGGCCGGCGTTCACATGGAACTCCGGGTGCAGCAGCGCGGCCGGGCCCGCGTTATCGAAGAAGGCGCGGTTGCCGGTGTCGAGATAGGTTTCGGCGGGTAATCCCTCGGCCAGGACGATGCTGTGCGGCGCGGTCTCGATGTGGAAATACGCGACGGTCGGGCGGTCGAGGTCCTGGACGATGGTGGCGCCGTTGACCAGGCACTTGGCCGCCACCAGCCTTCCGTCCACGAACACGCAGTGTTCCGGGGAGAGCAGCAGGTCGCGGTGCGGGACGTTGTCGGCGAAGGCGCCGCGGCGGATGCGAATCGGGGCGGCGGCTTCCGGGCGCGGATGGCGGGCGAGGTTGACGCGCAGGCTGCCGACCCAGGTGACGGGGGCCGGCGTGAGCGAGTCGCCCGAGAGGGTGAGGACTTCGTCGCCTTCTCGGAGGTCTTCGACGGCGCGTTCCCCGGTCGTGGTGAGGAGGTGGGTGCCGGCGGTGTAGCAGATGGCTTCGACGACGAAACCGCCAGCACCATCGGAGGCCGTCTGCAGCGGGGCGCCGCCCGCTATCGAGAAGTTGCTGAAGGTGTAGGTCATTGCGCCGCCTGCAGTGGCGCCGGATACCGTAAGCGTCGTGCCATTCAGCACAGGCGCAGCGATAGAAGTGAAATCCCGGAAGTCGATTTTGTCTCCAGCCGCAAAGCCCGTCACCGGGCCGCTGTCTGTGAGGCTAAGCGACAAGCCGCTCAGAACGAGTTGTTCACCAGCCGCCAAGGTCCGTGCAACCCCGTCAAAGGAAAGACCGGTTGTGATCCCCGCAAGACCGGCTGCCGAAATCGCGCTGCCGGCGCCGACCAGTTCGACCACGCCGGCGCCATTGCCGTTGGTGAGCACCGCGAGGCTGTTGCCGTTGGCGATCTCCACAACCGCGCCACTGCCGATCGTCAGCTGACGAATCGTCAAGTTCGTGATGTCGTCGAGAGTTACCTGTCCGGCCAAATTGGAGTTGATAAAAACATTGTTCCCACTGGTTGGCAGCGCATTCGTGCTCCAATCGGCCGCGCTAGACCAGAGGAAGGTATTGGGTGACCCGACCTCAGATGTGACATAGCTAAACGTAGTGGGTGTGCCGGTCATGAGCCTCTCCGCAACGCGAACATTTTGAAGCCCGTCAGTCTTGCATACCCCGCTTGCCGCATCAATGAGTTTGTGGCTAGTCCGCGGCGCACTATGGCGCACTATGGAGTTATGGCCCCTCGGGTGATGTGCGGGCGCGCAAAGGCATGAAAGCCCCCCTCCCAAGCATGTCTTGCGTTACCTCCACCCTATCGTGAGATTCCTCACCGGCCCCCGGCCGGGCCCCGCACTGCGGCATTTGGGCGCGAACCCGGCCATTTGGGCACTCTCCGACGTGCCCCAGGGGTACACACCTTCCATCGGCCGCGAACGCCTTTGGTCCAGAGCCAGCCGGCGTCAGGCATCCCCCCACTTATGGGGTCTCTCATTGTAGCAGATTTGTAACTCCACCGGCCACAAGTTTGAGCGGGCGCGGAATGTTGTGCTGTCAACCCAAAATAGAAATGTCCCCTAATCCTCCAAAGTAGGAATGTCCCCTTTTGGCGTGGGCGGTGCA
>JAJZVS010000399.1 GCA_021845555.1 Pseudomonadota bacterium | reverse complement strand
GGAGACTCCCATGAGCAAGATCCTGATGGTCACGACATCGCACACATGCATCCCTGGCACCGCGGCACCCACCGGCGTCTGGTACGAGGAGCTTGCCGCACCATACTATGCTTTTGTCGATGCCGGGCACGAAGTCACGCTTGCCTCGATCCGTGGCGGCGCGGTGCCGATCGACGGTCGCAGCCTGGCCGAGTCCCCGCTTCCCACCTCGGTTCGTCGCTTCCAGGACGACCCCAAGGCGCTCGCGGCGGCACGGCAGAGCGCGCCTGTCGCCGGGCTCGACCCGCACGCGTACGACGCACTGTTCCTGCCCGGGGGCCACGGAACCATGTGGGATTTTCCCGGCAATCCTGCGCTCGGCGGCGCCATCACCGTTCTGCTCGATGCGGGCCGGATCGTCGCCGCGGTCTGCCACGGACCGGCCGCGTTCATCGACGTTTTGCGCCCGGACGGATCCCCGCTGGTCAAGGGCCGTTCGATCGCGTGCTTTACTGATTCCGAGGAACGCGCGGTTCATCTTGACGACAAGGTGCCGTTCCTGCTGGAGACCAAGCTGCGCGGCCTGGGCGCAAAGGTCAGCGTCGGGCCCGATTTCAAGCCTCATGTCGTGGTGGACGGCACTCTGTTGACGGGCCAGAGCCCGGCTTCCTCGGCGCTGCTCGCCGAGGCGGTCAACACGGCGCTGATGGCAGGGGTCCCCAGGCGGAACTGACGCGACGATCAGCCCCGCACCGGCGCGAAGAACCGGTGCGGGGCCGGTTATGGCGCTCGATCAGGAGCGGTAGGTGAACGCGGGCATCTTCGTCAGCGCGGCTTTGCTTGAGTCGGGCAGGACCACGCTGTAATTCGCGCGAGCCGTCCACGCATGGGCCGGGTGTTTCGTGGCCGTGCTTGCCAGTGCCGCCGAACTGGGCGCGCTGGTGACGGGAGTGGTGGCGCCGGCCGCGGTGCGGTTGTTCACGCTCGGCTCGAACTTGAGCGCATCGAACGGTACTTCGACAAGCTTGCTGTCCACGCCGAGGAACCCGCCGACCGAGAGCACCGCCATCGACACCTTCCCTTGCGGGGTGATCAGCAAGTTCGAGATCTCGCCGATGGTTTGGCCGGCGTCGTTGTACACGGTCGCGCCGACTAGGTTGGCGGAGCGCCACATGCCATGCGTCTGGTGCAGCGTGCCGGCGGGCCCCTTCATCACCGCGCCCGTCGTGCCGACCGCCGGCATGGTGGAAAGCGCGGGGCGGGGCGGCGGAGGCTCTTGCGTGGCGGACTTCGCCGCCGGGGTCTGGGCGGCAAGCGCCGGGACCGCCAGCGCGCCGGCCAGCGCGACGGCGGCACTGAACGAGCGGAAGGTGAGCATTGCTTTGTCTCCTGGTTGTGACTGTGATCTGGGAGCGACACGATTGTCCTGGTCGCTACGGTCCAACGGCGTCGACGAACGCTCATGGACCGGTCTGCCCGATCGATTTGTCGACGATAGCTGGCGACAAGCCTGCATAGATAGCCCCGGAAACTACTCACTCGGGCCACGCGGAGTGCCCCGCCACCGCGATGGCCAGACCCGGTATCGGCCGTCACGCAGTCACTTCCTGCCAGCGGTGCTTCGTGGTCGAGGAGTCGGGGCGAGAGGGTGCCGGTATCACCACAACGTCATCGGTAGATCGCATGGCAATCGTCCACGCACTGGGCCATGTGCCGGCTCCGACAAAGGCGTCATGCGGCGCCTGAAGGTCCACAAGGAGACGCAGAAATGAGCACCGACGCCAGAGCCACACCGATCCATGCATCCGCTCACCCGCTGGTTGCGCCCTCCGGCGGCCTTACCGACGATGCCTCGCTCAGCGAAACGCGAAGCCTCATCGCGGCCAGCAAGGTGAACGGCACCCATGTCTATAACCGGGAGGGTAATTCGCTCGGCTCGATCTACGACGTGATGATCAACAAGCGGAGCGGCATGGCGGAGTACGCCATCCTGTCGTTCGGCGGCTTCCTCGGCATGGGCAAGGATTACCACCCGCTGCCGTGGCATGTGCTCCAGTACAACGAACGCATGGGCGGCTATGTTGTCGACCTGGACCTGGACCGCCTCCAGGGCGGGCCGGCCTATGCCACCGGCGACGTGCCTGACTGGTCCACCGGAGAATATGGCAGGCAGATCGACGACTATTACGGTGCCGCGTTGCCCGCCTTTCCGATCTGAGCCGCCCCGGCGCACCCCCGCCGGTTGCCGCCCTCGCGCCTGGGCCGTAGCGTTCCGCCGCGAGGGCGGGCCAGGCCGCTCCGCAGCCGGGGGAGTGGCGATGAGCAAGCACGTGGTGGCCCGCGCGGCCGAGATTCCCCCCGGCGGGCGCAAGCTCGTGACCGTGCGCGGGCGGCCGATCGCGGTGTTCAACCTGGGCGGGGAGTTCTTCGGCCTTCTCAACCGCTGCCCGCACGAGGGCGGGCCGATGTGCGAGGGCGTGCTGACCGGGCTGATCGAGGCCGACGTGCCGGGCCAATACCGCTACTCCCGCGTGGGCGAGGTGCTGCGCTGCCCCTGGCACGGCTGGGAGTTCGACATCCGCACCGGCCGTTCCTGGTGCGATCCGGAGAAGGTCGGCCTGCGCAACTACCCGGTGGAGGTCGCGCCCGGCGCACGGGTGGCCGAGGGTCCCTATGTGGCCGAAACCATTCCGGTCCGGATCGAGGACGACTACGTGGTGGTGGTGCTTTAGCCAGGCCGCGCGGTTCGGCCGGGTCTCCGTCCGCCCCGGTTTGCAGTGGCGCCGCCGGTCCTGTTAAGGAGCGGTGACAAAGCGGCAAGGTTGGCGTCACGGGCATGGATTCCCGTCGGTCGATCGCCGCGCCAGTGGGAAGGATTGCCCAGTTCGTGCAGAGCGTGTTGACGCGTGTCTCGGCGGAACTCGCCGCACTGGTGGCGCGTGCCGCGCCCTCCCTGGTCGCCATCCGGACCGATCCCGGGCGGCACGTCAGCGGCACCGTCTGGCATCCCGAACTGGTGGTGACCGCGGATCGCGCGCTGCCCGCGCTCGACAGCTGCGCCGTGGTGGCGCCGAGCGGGGCGGTGGTGGTCGGCCGGGTGGCGCAGCGCGACGCCGGCCTCGGCCTGGTGGCGATCCGTTTGAACACGCCGGTCGGTGCGACGTTGCCGCATCCCGCGATGGGGGAGAGCGCC
>JAJZVS010000398.1 GCA_021845555.1 Pseudomonadota bacterium | reverse complement strand
CATAGCCGCCGAAGGCGCGCGCCATCGCCGCGTAGTCGCCGGAGATGTCGGTGGAACGATATTTCTCGGTCGAGATCGGCATCACCTTCAGCTCGATCGCCATCGAGAAATTGTTCAGCAGGATCGACAGGATGGGGATGCGCTCACGCACCGCCGTCTCGAAATCCATGCCCGTGAAGCCGATCGCCGCGTCGCCCCACAGGTTGATGCAGAGCTTCTCCGGCTTCGCCAGCTTCGCCCCCATCGCCAGCCCAAGCCCCATGCCGAGCTGCGTCGTCTTGCCCCAGCCGATATAGGACATCGGCTCGGTCGAGACCCAGAACGGCGAGATCTGATCGCGCGGGCTGCCCGCGTCATGGGTGATGATGGTGTTGGACGGATCGGTCGCCTTCATCAGCTCGGCGATCACCCGATAAGGCGACAGCGGGGTGCTGTTCGATTCCAGCAACGGCCGCCACTCGGCCATCCACTCCTCGCGCACCTGCTGGATCTCGCGCACCACCGCGGCGTTGTCGCGCGGCGCCTTGATGGTCTGGCCGAGTTCGCCGATCAGCGCCTCCAGCACCAGCCCGGCATCGCCGAGCAGCGCGGCCACCAGCGGCACGTCCTTCGCCAGATGGTCGGGCTCGACCGTCGCCTGGATGAACTTCTTGCCCTTCGGGAACTTGATGCCGAAATTCGTCTCGGTGAACGAGCAGCCGATGCCGATGATCAGATCGGCGTTGGCGACGAAATGATGCACCGTCTTCGGCACCGCGTTGCCGCCCGACCCCAGCGACAGCGGATGATTTTCCGGGAAGGAACTCTTGCCGCCGAGGCTGGTGGTGACCGGCGCCCCCAGCAGTTCGGCGAAGCGGCGCAGTTGCGGCCAGGCCTCGGCCCATTGCACGCCGGTGCCGGCGTAGATCACCGGGCGCTTCGCCGCCAGGATCGCCGCGGCGGCGCGCCGCACATCCGCCGGATCGGGCGCGGTGCGGGCGCGCAGCACGGGGGTGTAGTCGAGCTCGCCGATCTCCTCGTTCCAGAGATCGGTCGGCACTTCCACCAGGCACGGCCCGCCGCGGCCGTTCTTCAACCGCGAGAACGCGCGGCGCATGGCATGCGGCACCTCGGACGGCACCACCGCCCATTCGGCCGATTTCGTCACCCCGCGCATCTCGCGCGCGGAACTGAAGTTGGGATCGATCCCGGCGATGCGGCGCGGGTAGCCCTGCGGGATCACCAGCAGCGGCACCGACTCGCTGAACGCCTGCGCCACGCCGCCATAGGCGTTCTCCGCCCCCGGCCCGTGCTGCATGCAGAAGGCGCCGACCTTGCGCCCGGAGGTGACGCGGGAGATCGCGTCGGCCATGTGCAGGCCGATGCGCTCCTGGCGGACGATGATCGGGCGGATGTCCGCCGCGGCGGCGAATTCCAGCAGGTGGTTGACCGGGTAGCCGCAGAGGATCTCGATCCCCTCGCGCTTCATGATTTCCGCAATCGCCTGTCCGACCTTCATCCGTCCCTCCGCCACTTGCTGTGCTTGCAGGCACGCTAGGGCGGGGCCGGGCCGGAGGCAACCTGGCCGCGGATCACAGCAGGCAGAGGGCCTGCAACTCCCGTCGCAACGCCGGCGGCAACGCGGCCTCGCCAACCCCGTCCCGCCGCTCGATCAGATCGGGCGGGGCTTCGGCGGGAGCCAGGTAGCGCCAGCCCTGGAACGGTTTCACCGCCCGCCCCTCCACCGGCACCAGCGCCGGGTCCAGCACCAGGCCCGCGCAGGCGGTGCCGTCCGGCCGGGCGTCCTCGATGACGCCCAGGACGCGCTGGCGGGCGGCCACGAACCCGCCGATCACCCAGTACATCGAGCCGCCGTCGATCACTTCCTCCGCCCGGCGGGGAAAATTGCGGGTGCGATGACGCAGCGGCGTCTCGCGCGCAGCCCGCTCGGCCTGCAAGGCGCGCAGGTGCGCGATGTCGCGCACGCCGACGGCAAGCTTGGTCAGGTGCAGCATGTGGGGCGACTCGGGTGCATACGCCGGTATTTGGCGCCCTGGCCGCCCGGCCGGCAAGCCGTCCGGCGGCCGCCCCGCCGTGCTCAGAGCAGGCCGGCCGCCAGCGCGCGCAGATCGGCCTCCGGCCGCGCGCCGTAGTGCCCGATCACCTCGGCCGCGGCCAGGCTGCCCAACCCGCCGCACACCGGCAGCGGCTTGTCGGCCACCAGCCCGGCGAGGAACCCGGCGGCGTAGGCATCCCCCGCCCCGGTGGTATCCACCACCCGCGCCGGCGCCGCCACGATCTCCACCGTCTCCGCCCCGCGCAGAATCACGCTGCCCGCCTCGCTGCGGGTCAGCGCCGCAAGCGCCACCTCGCCGCGCACGCTCTCCATCGCGTCCTCGAACCGGTTTGCCTCGTACAGGCTGGTGATCTCCGCCTCGTTGGCGAACAGGATATCCACCTCGCCCCGCACCAGGTCGCGGAACGCGTCACGATGCCGATCGACGCAGAACGCATCCGACAGCGACAGCGCGACGCGCCGCCCGGCCGCATGCGCCGCCGCCGCGGCACGGCGGAACGCCGCCTGCGCCGCCGGCGGATCGAACAGATACCCCTCCAGGTACAGAACCTCCGCCTCGGCCACCAGGGCGGCATCGACATCCGCCTCCCCGAACGACACGCAGGCCCCCAGATAGGTATTCATCGTGCGCTGCCCGTCCGGCGTCACCAGAATGAGGCACCGCGCGGTGGACGCCCCGCCCACCAGCGGCGCGGACGGGAAATGCACCCCCGCCGCGGTGATGTCGTGGCGGAACACGCCGCCCAACTGGTCGTCCGCCACCTTGCCGAGATACGCGACCCGCGCCCCCAGCGCCGCCGCGACGGCACAGGTGTTCGCCGCGGAGCCGCCGCTGCTCTCCTCGCCGGGCGGCATCGCGCCATACAACGCCGCCGCCGCCGCCGCGTCGATCAACGCCATGCCGCCCTTGCGCATGTCATGGCGTGAGAGAAACGTCTCCTCCGCCCTGGCCACCACATCGACGATTGCGTTGCCGATACCCAGGATGTCGAACTTTGCCATGTCGCCGCCGTGCGTGTGAGGGGGGGAGTAAGCAAGGCCAAGGGGGCGCTGCCCCCTTGGAACCCCCGCCAAGGGCTGAGCCCTTGGAACCCTTCCGTTGGCTTTGCCCGGAAGGGGGCGCG
>JAJZVS010000397.1 GCA_021845555.1 Pseudomonadota bacterium | reverse complement strand
TGATCCCGAATTTCTGGATCGCCGAGTGTTTCGCGAACCTGAAACCGGCGTGCGATGCGATCGCCCTCGCGCCGCTGGTCGTGCAGGACGGGTTCGTCGATCTGCCGACGGTGCCGGGGCACGGGATCGATCTCGACGTCGCCGCGCTACGCGCCCGCCCGTATCGCGACATGGGCGGCAAGGGGCTGCGCCAGTACTGGGAGGAGTTCCCGCGCAAGCACTACGCCGTCGCCGCAACCCGCACCGGGTTCTGACAGGACGGAGCAGGCATGGCGGAGGCGCCGCGCCGGATCATCCATATCGACATGGACGCGTTCTACGCTTCGGTCGAGCAGCGCGACGATCCCTCGTTGCGTGGCCGTCCGGTCGCGGTGGGCGCGAGCGGCGAACGCGGCGTGGTGGCGGCGGCGAGCTACGAGGCCCGCCGCTTCGGCGTGCGCTCGGCGATGGCTTCGGTGACGGCAGCGCGGATGTGCGCCGAACTCGTGTTCGTGCCGCCACGGTTCGAGGTGTACAAGGCGGTCTCGCGGCAGATCCACGCGATCTTCGCCGACTACACGACGCTGATCCAGCCGCTGTCGCTCGACGAGGCCTATCTGGACGTGACCGCGCCGTTGCGCGACCTCGGTTCCGCCACCGCGATCGCGCGCGAGATCCGCGCGCGCATCGCCGCCGAAACCGGGCTGACCGCCTCGGCCGGGGTGTCGTACAACAAATTGCTGGCGAAACTGGCCTCCGACCACCGCAAGCCGGATGGGCTGTTCGTCATCACCCCGCGCCTGGGACCGGCGTTCGTGGAAACGCTGCCGGTCGGAAGGTTCCACGGCATCGGGCCGAAGACGGCGGCGAAGCTGGCGGCGCTCGGCATCCACACCGGGCGCGACCTGCGCGGGCAGACGCGGGGGTTCCTGACGCAACGGTTCGGCAAGGCCGGCGCGTTCTACTACGACATCGCCCGCGCCGAGGACCACCGCCCGGTGGTGGCCGACCGGGTCCGCAAGTCGATCGGCGCGGAAACCACCTTCGCGCGCGACCTGTCGGCGTGGGAGGAGGTGCCGCCGGCACTGGCGCCGGTGTTCGCCAAGCTCTGGGCCGCCTGCGCGCGCGACCGGATCGCCGGGCGAACGGTCACGGTGAAGGTGAAATACGCCGATTTCCGGCTGCTCACGCGCGCCCGCACCGAAGCCGCGCCGATCGCCGCGCGGGAGGCACTGGAACGGATCAGCCTCGATCTGCTGGCGCCGCTGTTCCCGCCGGCGCGCGGGGTGCGGCTGCTCGGCGTGACGCTGTCGCAGCTTGAGGCCGCCGACGCCCCCGCCCACGGCGACCCGCCGCGACAACTGGCGCTGGCGCTCGCCTCATAGTTCCGCTGCCAGCCGCGCCCGCAGCGCCGGCAACAGTTCCGCCGCGAACCAGGGGTTGCGCCGCTCCCAGGAAAGGGTGCGCCAGGACGGGTGCGGCAGCGGGCAGACCCCGGGCAGCCTCTCGCGCCAGCGGCGGACCTGGTCCTCCACCCGCCCCGCGCCGAGCGCCGCGGCCAGCGCGTAGCCGCCCACCAGCAGGGTGAGACGGATCTCCGGCATCGCCGCGCGCAGGCGAGGGTGCCACAGCGGGGCGCATTCCGGGCGCGGCGGCGCGTCGCCCCCGCGCGGCAGGCGGCCAGGATAGCAGAACCCCATCGGCACGATGGCGATCCGGCGTTCGTCGTAGAACACTTCCGGCGTCAGCCCGAGCCAGGCGCGCAGCCGCGCGCCGGAGGCGTCGTTCCACGGGATACCGCTTGCGTGCACCTTCGTGCCGGGCGCCTGGCCGACGATCAGCACGCGCGCGGTGGCGGAGACGCGGATCACCGGACGCGGGCCGAGCGGCAGGGAAGCCGCGCAGACCCCGCAGGCACGCACCTCGGCGGCCAGCGTCGCAAGCCGCGCCGTCGGATCAGCCGATAACGCCACGGCGGCGCAGCTCGGCCACCACCTGCTCGGCCAGATCCTCCGCCGGCGCGTCCAGCGTGCGCAGGCGGATCTCCGGGTGGAGCGGCGGTTCGTAGGGCGCGTCGATGCCGGTGAAGTTCCGGATCTGGCCGGCATCGGCACGGGCATAGAGGCCCTTGGGGTCGCGCCGGCGACATTCCTCGATCGGAGTATCCACGAACACCTCGACGAACTCGCCCGGCCCGACCCGCTCGCGCGCCAGCATCCGTTCGGCGCGATAGGGGGAGATGAACGAGACCAGAACGATCAGTCCGGCTTCGACGAACAGGCGGGAGACCTCGGCGATGCGGCGGATGTTCTCCACCCGGTCCGCGTCGCTGAAGCCAAGGTCGCTGTTGAGACCGTGGCGGACATTGTCGCCATCCAGAACCATCGTGTGCAGGCCCTGCGCGTGCAGGCGCTTTTCGACCAGGTTGGCGATGGTGGATTTCCCGGCCCCGGACAGGCCAGTGAACCACAACACTGCCGGAAGCTGGCCCTTCAGCGCCGCGCGTGCCGCCTTGTCCACGGCCAGCCGTTGCCACTGCACCGCGCGCCGCCCGGCCAGCGCCTCGGTGATCATGCCGGCGCCGACGGTGTTGCGGCTCATCCGGTCGATCAGGATGAAACCGCCGAGCTCATGGCTGGCGGCATAGGCTTCGCACACGATCGGCCGCGACAGGGAGAACGAAACCGTGCCGATCTCGTTCAGCGCCAGTTCGCGCACCGGCTCCTCGATCAGCGTCGCGGGATCGAGCCGGTTGGTGATCTCGGTCACCGTAGCGATCACCAGCGATGTCCCTTGCATCATCAGGTAGGCGCGGCCACGATAGAGCGGCGTCGTATCCATCCACACCACGCGGGCGGCGATACGATCCGCCGTCGCCGGCGGCGGATCGGCGGCGAGCACGTCGCCGCGGGAGATGTCGATCTCGCGGTCCAGCACCAGGGTCACCGCCTGGCCCGGCGCGGCGGTGGCGATATCGCCGTCCATCGTGACGATGCGCGCGACGCAAGCGGTTGTGCCGGCGGCCGGATGGGCGAGCCGCGTGCCAACCGCCAGCGAGCCGCCGCGGACCGTGCCGGCATAGCCACGGAAGCCGGCATCCGGGCGCTGTACCAGTTGCACCGGGAACCGCGCCGGCCCGGCGACGGTCCCGGGCGTGACCTGTTCCAGCGCCGCCAGCAGCGTCGGCCCGGCGTACCATCCCATGCGCGCG
>JAJZVS010000021.1 GCA_021845555.1 Pseudomonadota bacterium | reverse complement strand
GGCGCGGGTTCGGCCGCGGCTTGTTCCGCTTCGCCCGGCGCGCCGGCGGCGGCGTCTTCTTCCGGCTCCGCCTCGGGTTCGGCCAGGGCGGCGGCGTCGGCGGCATCGTCCGTGTGGAAGCGCAGGCCGAAGCGCACGAACGGGTCGGCAAAGCCGGTCACGGCATCGAGCGGGATCACCAGCGTGGTCGGCACGCCGCCGAACGACAGGCCGACGCTGATGAGGCCCGAGGCCTCGTCCATCGTGAGGTCCCAGAACTGGTGCTGCAGGACGATGGTCATTTCCTGCGGATACTGCGCGCGCAGCCGCGCCGGGATGACCACGCCCGGGTGGTCGGTCCGGAAGGTCAGGTAGAAATGGTGTTCGCCCGGCAGCCCGTGCGCCGCGGCATGCGCGAGCGCGCGCACCATCACCTGACGCATGGCCGCTTCGGTCCATTCGTCATACGGCAGCAGGCTTTCGGCCTGGGGGGGCGGTTCGTCCGACATCGCGCGGAGAAATAGCCCGGCGCGCGGCCACTGACCAGAGGCCCAAGTGATGGGGGAAGTGGGGGGCTTCTGTTGCCCGGTGCCCCCCGGACCGCGCTTATCGCTTATGCAGCGACAGCGAGCGCCATGTTGTCATTGGCACCTGTGAAACGGCCCGATGACGGCGGAACCATGCCGGGCAAAAAGTGGGTCTTTACCACGCGTGTCGAGCCTGTTTCGCCCCCATGGACCCCCGGATCGGGGGGAGAATGGTGGAGGCGCCGGGTACTGCCCCCGGGTCCACAACGCTTATTCCACGCACCGTTTATCGCCATAGCCGGCAAGCCGGCAGAGCGGATATAGGCGCTCGGGGGCGCCGGCGGAAGGGGCCGGCGGCAGGGGATCAGTGATACTGCTCGAGATCGACCCGCACCGCGTCCTCGCCGTCCCAGGCGAAGGTCAGGCACCAGGGGCCGTTCACGTGCACGGTGTAGCGGATGGGCCGGCCGCGGAGGCGGTGGAAGTTGAAGCCGGGAAGGTTCATGTCCTCGGGCCGTAGCGCCTGGTGAAGCCGCGACAGCCGCAGCTCCAGCCGGACGGTCAGATCGGCGCGCAGCCCCGAGCGGTCCCCCGTATTCCAGAACGCCCCCAGAGCGCGGTGACGAAACGAGCGGATCATCGGGCCTCTGTAAGGCTTGGCATCACGAAGTGTCCAGCAAGACTTGACATTCTTATGCGCCCATGCTACACAGTCAATTCTGAACAAATCGCTCTGCGCACGGCCATCATGCCCGAATATCCCGCCAATCCCCAACCCGCCTGGCGCCCCAGCCACCCCGGCGCGCTGCTGCGGGAGGACGTGCTTCCCGCGCTGCGCCTGACCGTGACCGACGCCGCCCGCACCCTCGGCATCTCCCGCCAGACCCTGCACGCCATCCTGGCCGAGCGCGCCGCCGTCACCCCCGCGATGGCGCTCCGCCTGGCCAAGCTCTGCGGCGGTGGCCCCGAGATCTGGCTCAGGATGCAGATGGCGCACGATCTCTGGCAGGCCGAGCGCGACCTGGCGCCCGAACTCGCCCGCATCCCGACCCTGCACGCGGCCTGACCCGGCTTCCCTCCGCCGTCCCGCGCGGGCATAGACGGGCGGCACCGCGCCGCGCTGGACCCCGGGGGATCCGCCTATGCACCTCACCGCCGAACAAGCCGCCGAGATCGACGCCGCCCGCGCCGTGCGCGCCGAAACCCGCCGGCCCACCGTGCCGGCGCTGGAAGACCTGCTGTTCACCCCGCTCCCGGTGCTCGATCACGGCTTCGTCCGGGTGATCGACTACATGGGCGATGACGCGGCGATCGTGCAGGCCGCCCGCGTCTCCTACGGCCGCGGCACGAAGCGGGTCTCCGAGGATGCCGGGCTGATTCGCTACCTGATGCGCCACCGCCACTCGACCCCGTTCGAGATGTGCGAGATCAAATACCACGTGAAACTGCCGATCTTCGTGGCGCGCCAGTGGATCCGCCACCGCACCGCGAACGTGAACGAATACTCCGCCCGCTATTCCATCCTGGACCGGGAGTTCTACCTGCCGGCGCCGGAACACCTGGCGGCGCAGTCCGCCGTCAACCGCCAGGGCCGCGGCGCGGTGCTGGAAGGCGCGGAGGCTGCCCGCGTGCTGGACCTGCTGCGGTCCGACGCGACGCGCACCTACGACCACTACATCGAGATGCTGAACGAGGACGCCGCCGGCGCGCCGCAGGACCCGGCCCGGCAGGGGCTGGCGCGCGAACTCGCGCGGATGAACCTGACGCTGAACACCTACACCCAGTGGTACTGGAAGATCGACCTGCACAACCTGCTGCACTTCCTCTCGCTCCGCGCGGATCCGCACGCGCAGTTCGAGATCCGCGCCTATGCCGAGGCGATGCTGGAGACGGTGCGCGCCTGGGTGCCGGCGGCGTACCAGGCGTTCCTCGATTACCGGCTCGGCGCCGCCACGCTGTCCGCGCCGATGCTCGCCGCGGTGCGCCGGATGCTGGGGGGCGAGGCAGTGACGGCGGAGAGCAGCGGGATGAGCCGGCGGGAATGGACGGAACTGTCGGCGGTGCTGGGCAGGGGGGGTTGACGGGTATCCGCGGTTCGCGTATATAGCGATCCAAGGCGTCGCTTCTTTATCGGATCGCAAGGATCTTCCGGCCTCATCGCCCCGTCTCATTCAGCGAAGGGCGGCATGGGCTGGAGGTTCTCCGACGATCCGGAAATCACGCCGGACGATCTGATCGGCGCCTGCCTCACCGACGGGCGCCACGAAATCAAGCTGCTCGCTTACCTGCGGATCGATGGTCATGTTGCGCGTATCGCGGAACTGCATGTGCAGGGCGCGGGTGCGCACAGCCTCGGGATCGGCGGCATCCGCGGCCTGGCGCGCTGGACGATGGAGGTTTTGGATGTCGACGAACTCCGCATTGAAGGCGCGGCTCGCACGTCTGGGGCCGGTCCGGGGCGCCACCCCGCCCCCCTCGTTTTCCGGCGGACCGGTCATGCTGGTGCTGCGCCGCACCGGGAAGTTCGAACAGCGGATCACGGTCGCTGAGCGGCTGCGCGCGGCCGGGCTCAGCCTGCAAGCCGCGCATGCCGCGATCACCCGGCTCGCCGGCACCGGGCTCGCCGTCTGCGTCGTCGCGGAGGGCGCGGATATCCCCGCCCTCGCCCACGACCTGGCCGCGCTCGACGTGCGCGTGTGGCGGGAGCGCGGCTCCGACGGCGGCGGTGCGGGCTTCATCGCCGGGGTGCGCGCCCGGCACGGCCTCTCCCAGCGCGAGTTCGCCGCGGTGCTGGGCATCGATCCGGCCACGCTGCAGAACTGGGAGCAGGGGCGCAACAAGCCCGACCCCGCCGCGCTGGCGCTGATCCGCGCCTTCGACGCGGCGCCGGAGATCGTCTCGGCGGCGGCGCTGGAACCGGCCGGGTAACCCGCCGGCCGCGCCGTTCGCCCGGCGCTACTCGATCACGATCCGCGGCCCCGCTGCGGCCCCGGCCAGCTTCGCCGCCACCGCGCGCGCGACCGCGGCAAAGGCCTGCCCGGCCGGGCTGTCCGGCGCCGACGCCGCCACCGGCGTGCCGGCATCGGACGTGGTGCGGATATCGAGCAGCAACGGCACCTCGCCCAGGAAATCGGCACCGAGCCGCGCCGCCTCGGCGCGCGCGCCGCCGTGGCCAAAAATCTCCGCCCGGTGGCCGCAGTTCGGGCAGCAGAAATAGCTCATGTTCTCCACCAGCCCGAGCACCGGCACGTTCACCCGCTCGAACATCTTCACGCCGCGGCGGGCGTCGATCAGGGCGATGTCCTGCGGGGTGGAAACGATCACCGCGCCGGCCAGCGCCACCCGCTGCGCGATCGTCAGCTGCGCGTCCCCGGTGCCGGGCGGCATGTCGATCACCAGCACGTCGAGCGCGCCCCATGCCACCTGGCCGAGCATCTGCTCCAGCGCGCCCATCACCATCGGGCCGCGCCAGATCATCGGGGTGTCCTCCTCGACCATGAAACCGATGGACATGCACTTCATGCCCCAGGCTTCCAGCGGGATCAGCTTCTCGTCCCGCACTTCGGGCTTGCGCGCCAGCCCGAGCATGCGCGGCAGGCTGGGGCCGTAGATGTCGGCATCCAACAGCCCGACCTTGATGCCCTGGTGCCCCCCCTGGCGGGCGAGCGCCACCGCGAGATTCACCGCCACCGTCGATTTGCCGACGCCGCCCTTGCCGGAGGCGACGGCGATGATGTTCTTCACATCCGGCAACAGCAGCGCCGGCTTCTGCCCGCCCGCGCCCGGCCCGGCCCCATGGGCAGGGCCGTGGGCATGAGTGTGGCCGTGCCCGGCCGCCGGGCCCGGGGCTGTTTGCGGTCCCGGCTTGTGCGCGGTCAGCACCGCGGTCGCGTTGCTCACGCCCGGCTGGGCGGCCAGCACGCGCTCCACCTCCCGCCGCACCGGTTCCATCGCCGCGGCGTGGGCGCGGTCGGTCAGCAGTGCCACCTGCACCAGGCCGCCGCGCAGCTCGATTCCCTCGATCAGCCCGGCGGCGACGAGGTCGCGTCCGGAGGCGGGATCCTTGATCGCGCGCAGCGCCTCGCGCAGGGCTTCGGGGGAGGGGGGACGCGGCGCGGTGCTCATGCGGGGCAAACCTTCGGTGATCGTGTCGCCGACGGGGCGACGGCGGGGCGGGAAGGACCGCTATGTGGCCCCACCCGCGTGATCCGCCAAGCCGGGCCCGCTACGCCGGGGCCGCGCGCGGCGCTTTCCCCTCGACATGGCGCCTCCGACACGGTTTATCCTGCCGGCGCACGCTGCCCGGCGCGCGATGGGCACCCGTGGTGCAACAGGCGGGCGGCGCAACAAGAACGAGGAGCAGCGTTCCATGAGTGAAACCGCGCGTCATGCCCCGCAGTACCGGCTGGCCCGCTCGGTCGGCGTGCTGGCGATCGTCGCCTCGGCGGTGGCGGGGGAATACGGGGCCGGGATCAACTTCGTGTCGGTGCAGAGCCTCAGCGTCTATCCGGCGGTGCAGGACCTGGTGCCGCTGGCGATGCTGGTGACCGGGTTTCTGGTGCTGCCGAAGGTGTTTCTCTACCAGCGCTATTCGCAGGTGATGCCGCGCTCGGGCTCCGCCTACGTCTGGATCGGCCGCAGCCTGGACGGGTCGGCGGCGTTCGTGCTCGGGCTGATCTGGTGGCTCGGGCTGTGCGGGTCGATCGGGTTCCTGTCCTTCGCCTTCGGCACGTTCCTCGGCCAGGCCTGCAACGCCGCCGGGCTGGCGGCGTTCGGCGCGGCGTTGCTGACGCCGACCGGGCATGTGGTGGCCGGGCTGGCGGCGATCTGGGCGATCTTCTGGCTGCATTCGACCGGCGTGCACCGCTACGGCGCCTTCGTCGTGACGCTGTTCGTGGTGATCCTGCTGACCGCGGCGGTGATCGTCGCGTACGGTTTCGCCACGCCGCCCGAGGTCTTCGTGCATGCCGCCAGCCTGAAGGCCGCCACCCCGCTCGTCGCGCCGGCGCAGCCGACGCCGCCGAGTCTTGCCGCGTTCGGCGCCGTCTGCACGCTGTTCATCTTCGCCTATGGCGGCCTCAGCGCCGCGCCCGCGCTGGGCGGGGAGACGCGGGAGGCCGAGACCAACATGCCGCGCGGGCTGGTGATCGGCTGGGCGGTGGCGGTGGTGCTGTTCTCCGCCGTCGCCTACGCGCTGTTCCACGCCGCGCCGTGGTGGGCGGTGGTCGGGCTGCTGCACGCGCACAAGGCGTCCTTCGCTACCGCGCCGGGGCTGATGGGGCTGATCGCGCCGCCGGCGGTGAGCACGGCGCTGAACTTCGCGGTGGCGGTGATCGTCGCCAAGACGATCGCGCCGGCGATGCTGATCAACTCGCGGCTGCTGTTCGCCTTCGCGCAGGACCGCATCCTGCCCGACCGGTTCGCCGCCACCTCGGCGGCGAAGGTGCCGGTGGCGGCGCTGCTGCTGACCGCCTGCGTGGGGTCGGTGTTCCTGGTGCAGTCGGCCTATATCGGCTGGGCGCTCGGCGTGGTGGTGCGCGCGCTGAGCATCCTGCTGGTGTGGCTGGTGGTGGCGCTCGGCGTGCTGGCGCTGGCGTTCGGGCGCGGCGCGGCGAGCCGGGAACCCTGGGCGCGGCAGTTGCTCGCCAGCCCGCTCACGGTGCCGATGGCGCTCGTTTCGGTGGTTATCACGCTCTATCTAATGTCCACCGTGATCGTCGTGCCGCACACGAAGATCTGGTTCCAGCCGATCTTCCAGAGCGTGGTCGCCGCGCTGGTGGCGGGGCTGATCCTGGCCGCCGCCCATGCACGGGCGCGGGCGCGGGGAGAGACGCTGCGGACGGTGATGCGCGAGGTGCCGCTGGAGTAGCGCCGCGCCGCGATCGGGACCGCCCGTTCAGCCGACCGGGTTCATTCGGCCGGGTTCAGCCGGCCGGAGCTCCGGTGACGGGCGGGGCCGCGGCGCGCGCGATGCGGGCACGATGCGCCGCCTGGCTGCCGAGACGCGGCACCAGCGCCTGCGCCACGTGGAGGCAGAATCCGACATCGCTCCCCGCGGTGAGGCCGAGTCCGCCCTGCAACTGGGCGGCGCCGCGCGCGACCATGATCGCCGCGCTCGCGCTGCGCAGCGCGGCACGCGACACGATCGCCGCGCGCTGCACCGGATCGGGCGCCCCCTCCAGGGTGCCGGCCGCGCGCTCGATCACCGCGCGGGTCAGGTTGAGGTCGCGGCGCAGGGACCCGAGGCGGGGATCGGACGGGGCGGCGGGGGAAGGCTGCGGCGCGAACGGGGACGGCGGGGCCCCTGGCCGGCTCCCGCCGTGCGGCGTCCCGGCGGGGCGGGCCAGGCTGAAGGCGCGTTCGGCCAGCCCGAGCAGATAGGCGCACTCGGCCAACAGCGCCTCGTCCAGCGCCTGGCCGATCTCGGCGGTATCGGCGGCGAGGACCTCGGCCGGCGCGCCGTCGAACACCAGCGCGGCATGGCGGCTTCCGTCCGATGCGTCCTCGGCGTCCAGGCGCAGGCCCGGCGCGTCGGAAGCGACCAGGGCGAGGCCGGCGTCCAGCAGCACCAGGAATGCGTCGGCCCCATGGGCCATCGCCACGTCCCGCTTGCGCCCGAACAGAAGCCCGTCGCGCAGGACGGTCCCGTGCCCCCGATCCACGGCGCCGGGACTGTCGCGCCAGGCCGGCAGCACCACCCGCGCGCCCGCCAGCACCGGCGCCCGCAAGGAAGCGGGCAGCAGCCGCGCCGCCAGGGAGGCCGCGAGCAGCGGCTCGGGTAGCAGCCGTTCGCCCAGCGCCTCGCCCAGCGCGCACAGCGCCCGCGGGTCGAGCCCGGCGCCGCCGGCGTCTTCCGCGATGCGCAGGCCAAGCCAGCCGAAGCTGGCGAGTTCCCGCCACACCGCGCGGTCGAGCCCCGCGACGGCTGCGCGCCGCGCACGGACGGAACGCATCCCCTCCGCCGCCGGCGCGACCGCCGCCAGTCCGATAGCGAGCTCGACCGGTTTGCCCGCTGCCGGCGTGCGTCCCGCCGGCCCGCCGGACATCACTGCCGGGTGAGGAACAGCTTGGCCTCGGTGCGCGCCTGCACGGTGTCGAAATCCATTCCCGGCGCGAGGTCGATCACCTCGAACCCACGCGGCGTCACGTCCAGCACCGCGAGATTGGTATAGACACGCTTCACCGCGCCCACGGCGGTGAGCGGATAGGAGCAGCGGCGCACCAGCTTGGGCGTGCCGTCCTTGGTGGTGTGCTCCATCATCACCCAAAGCCGCTTCGCCCCGGCCGCCAGGTCCATCGCCCCGCCCACCGCGGGAGCGGTATCGTTCTCGCTGGTGGCCCAGTTGGCGATGTCCCCGCTTTCGGCCACCTGGAACGCGCCGAGCACGCAAAGATCGAGGTGCCCGCCGCGGATCATCGCGAAACTGTCGGCGTGGTGGCAGAAGCTGCCGCCCGCGCGCAGCGTCACGTATTGTTTGCCCGCGTTGATCAACCACGGGTCGATGGCGTCCTTCGCCGGCGCCGGCCCCATGCCGAGCACGCCGTTTTCCGAGTGGAACACCACCTCGCGTTCCATCGGGACATGATCGGCCACGGCGGTCGGGATGCCGATGCCGAGGTTGACGTACCAGCCCTCCGGGATGTCGCGCGCGACGCGGGCGGCCATCTCGGTGCGGGTGTAGGGTTTGGCCGCGGTCGTAGCGGTTGCGGACATGGCAGGTGCCTCCTCGCTCAGAAGCCGGTCGGGTCGCCGTAGGGAACGTGCAGCACGCGGTTGACGAAAATCCCCGGCGTGTGGACGTGGTCGGGGTCGATCGCGCCGAGGTCGCGCAGGTGCTGGGCCTGCACGATGGTCAGCTTCGCCGCCATCGCCATCACCGGATTGAAGTTCCGCCCGGATTCCCGATACGTCAGGTTGCCCCAGCGATCGGCCTCCCAGGCTTCCACCAGCGCCACGTCGCCGGGCAGGGATTTCTCCCCGACATACTGGCGTCCGTCGATGTCCCGCACCTCCTTGCCGAGCGCCATCTTGGTGCCGACGCCGGTGGCGGTGAAGAACAGCGGGATGCCGGCGCCGGCGGCGTGCATGCGCTCGGCCAGAGTGCCCTGGGGCACGATCTCGAGCTCGATCTTGCCGGCGCGATACAGTGTTTCGAACACGACCGGATCGGACGAGCGCGGGAAGGAGCAGATGATCTTGCGCACCCTTCCGAGTTCCATCAGCCGCGCCAGGCCGACATGGCCGACCCCGGCATTGTTGGCGGCGATCACCAGGTCCTTGGCGCCCTGCTCGATCAGGCCGTCGATCAGCGCGTTGGGCTGGCCCACCGCACCGAACCCGCCGACCAGAACGGTAGCGCCGTCCTTGATCCCCTCCATCGCCTCGGCCATCGAGCGGACGGTCTTGTCGATCATGCGGTGCGTTTCCTCCGTGCGACTGCTGCGCTTCGGCCCATCTAACGCCGCCGGCCGGCCGGCGCCAAGCGGGGCGCCGGCCGTCGGGTTTCTGGCGTCTGATTCCCGGCGGGTGGTTCCCGGTGCCTGAATTAGTGAATCTCGCCGGAGCGGCGCAGCGCGTCGGCGAGCTTCGCCGGGGTGAAGCCCGGATCGCGGCAGATATCCAGGATCACCTTCTCCCGCCGCGACAGCAGGTCGATCGCCGCCGGCAGCTTACGCACCGCCTCGGCCGGGATCACCACCGCGCCGTGGCGGTCGGCATGGATCACGTCGTCATGCGCGGCCATCATGCCGTGCACGTTCACCGGCTGGCCGAATTCGACCATGTGCACATGCGCGTGGCTGGGGTTGATCATGCCGCCCAGCATCTGGAAGCCCGGCGCCCAGGCATCGATGTCGCGGTAGCAGCCGTTGGTCACGCAGCCCACCGCGCCCAGCGCCTTGTGCACGGTCGATTGCACCTCGCCCCAGAACGCGCCGTAGCCGGGCTGATCGTCGATGTCCTGCAGCACGGCGATGGTCGGGAAGTCGGTCGCCGCGACATAATTGTACCATGCCACCCGGTCCGCCACCTTCCCGCGCGCGGGTTCGCGGGCGCAGATGGTGCCGGTGCGGGCGAGGCCCACGATCGGCGGCGCCTTCGGATCGAGCACCACCAGCGGGCGGATGTTGAAGCCGATGGCGCGGCGTTCCGGGTTGGTGATCTCAAGCCCGTTGCAGATGGTGGGCGTGTCCCACTGCTTCAGCACGTCGAGGTCAGCCTGGGTGAAGGGCCGTTCGGCCATGGGGTGCGTCTCCTGGAATGGGTGGTCTCGCGCGCGGGCGCGGTTTGCGGCAAGCTCGCCGGTATGGAACGACGTATCATCGCACGTGGCGGCAAGGCGATCTACGGGGCCCCGCTGGGGATCCTGATGCTGGAGGCGCGGTTCGCGCGCATTCCCGGCGACATGGGCAACGCGGAGACCTGGCCGTTCCCGGTGCTGTATCGGGTGGTGCGGGGCGCCAGCCCCGAGCGCGTGGTGCTGCGGGGCGCGGCCGGCCTGCTGGACGATTTCGTCGCCGCGGCGCGCGAACTGGTGGCGCAGGGGGCGGAGGCGATCACCACCAATTGCGGCTTCCTGGCGCTGTTCCAGGCCGAGCTTGCGGCAGCCGCCGGGGTGCCGGTGGCGACCAGCGCGCTGTTGCAGGTGCCCTGGGTGCAGGCGACGCTGCCGCCGGGCCAGCGCGTGGGGGTGATCACCGTCTCCGCCGGGACGCTCACGCCGCGGCATCTGGAAGCGGCTGGCGTGGCCCCGGATACGCCGATCGTCGGCACCGAGGGCGGGCGGGAGTTCTTTCGCGTGCTGATCCTGGGCGAGAAGGACGACCTGGATGTCGCGGCGGCCGAGGCCGACATCCTGGCGGCGGGGCGGGACCTCGTTTCGCGGCACCCGGAGGTGGGGGCAATCGTGCTGGAGTGCACCAACATGCCGCCCTACGCGGCGGCGCTGCGGCACGCGCTGGGACGGCCGGTGTTCGACATCTATTCGCTGGTGACCTGGTTGCGGGCCGGGGTCCGGCCGCGGCGGTTTGCGGCGGCGGAGTGAGGGCCGGCGCAGCCATGCCGTTTCTGCTGGACCGGGCGCGACTGGCGCGCTGGGCGCTGGTTTACGCCCTTTTCGTGATCTACGGCAGCGTGGTGGTGGGGCCGATCGGGTTCCATTTCGTCCCGGCCGATCCGGTGACCGTCTGGCACAAGTTCCTTGCGGTGCGCTACGTGCCGCACCGCTCCGACCAGCGGCCGGACTGGATGGCCAATCTGCTGATGCTGGTGCCGTTCGGCTTCATGGTGGCGGGGGCGATGTCCCCGCTGCGCGGGCGGTGGCGGCGGCGAGTTGCGGCGGCGGCCGCGTTCCTGCTGTGCTTCGCCTTCGTGCTGGCGGTGAAATACGCGCAGCTGTTCTTCCCCGGCCGCACGGTGACGATCAACTACATTGCCGCGCAGGGGATCGGCGCGTTCCTCGGCGTGACGGCGCTCGCCCTCGGCCGCGAGCGGCTGGTGGCGCGGGTGCTGCGCCCGCTGGCCGGCGGCGGGCGGGCCGGGCTGATGGCGGCGCTCGGCGTCTATGCCGCGCTGCTGCTGTATTTCCTGCTGCTGCCGTTCGATGTCGCGCTCAGCCGGTCGGACCTGCACGAACGGCTGGCGGAACTGCCGCATCTGCTGTGGGCGCTGCCGGGCGCCGGGCGGGGCACGGCGGTCCGGGCCGCGCTGGTGCTGGCCGCCACCGCGGCCATGGCGCCGGTGGGCATGTTGCTGGCCCTCGCCTGGCCGCGCCGGTCGTTGCGGTGGATCGGCCTGATCGGGCTCGTGGCGATGCTCGGGGTGACCGCGCTGACCCTGCCGATCCTGAGCGCGACGCCGATGCTGGCCGCGATCGTCTATCGCAGCGCGGGCGTGCTGGCCGGCGCGGCGCTGCTGCGCGGGGTGCGGCCGGCGGGGCTGGAGCGGGCGCGCTGGCTGCTGGCGCGCGCCGTGCCGTGGCTGTGGCTGCCGTATCTCGTGCTGCTCGCGTTGTTCAACGGCCTGCTTACCCCGCATTGGCGTACGCCGGCGCAGGCGCTGGCGGCGCTCGACTGGAACGGGCTCATTCCGCTGTGGCATGATTATATCGTGCCGAAGACCGAGGCGGCGAAAAGCACCGTCGTCCATCTGGTGATGTACGCGCCGATCGGGGTGATGGTCTGGCTGCGCGCGGGAAGCGGGCGGCGGCAGCGGATCGGGGCCGGGATGCTGGCCGGTCTGTGCTCCCTGGCGGTCGAGCTGGGACGCTGGATGAAGCCGGGGCTGCAACCGGATTTCAACGAGGTCGTGATCGGCGGCTTGGCGGCGGGGCTGACCGTGCTGTGGGCGCCGCGCGCCTGGGCGCTGCTGCTGGACGCGGTGGCCGAGATCAGCGGCGCCCCCCTTCCGGACGGGGGCGACCGAGGGGACTCATTTTTCTTCCCGTCGTCCTCCGCGTCCCCCTTCCCGTCATGGCCTGGCTTGACCCGGCCATCTGCACACGAACGATCGGGGGCGGATAACCGGGTCAAGCCCGGCCATGACGGACTCGAATCGGACCCCGGCCCCGGCGACCGCCCCGGCTGGCTGGTCCCGCGCGCGGCGGTGGCGCTCCTGTGCCTGGGCGCGCTGGGCTGGTTCCTGGCACGCTATCCGCTGCCGCCGGCGCCGCTGGCGGCGGTGCTGGCGGTCTATGCCGTCGCGCTCTGGCGGCTGCCCTGGTTGTGGCTGGTGGTGATCCCGGCGGTGCTGCCGGCGTTCGACCTGACGATGTGGACCGGCTGGCTGATGGCGAGCGAGTCGGACGCCTTCCTGCTGGTCACGCTGGCGGTGCTGCTGCTGCGGGCGCCGCCGGCGCGCGAGGATCTCTGGCCGCGCGGCGTGGCCGGCGCGGTGCTGGTGCTGGCGGTGCTGGCACTGGGCGTGGGCGTGCTGCGCGGCCTGACCTCGCCCTATGTCCTGCCGCACGGGTCGGCCAATCCGTATCTGCTGCCGATCAACGCGCTGCGGCTGGCGAAGGGAGAGGTATGGGCGCTCGTGCTGCTGCCGTTCCTGCGGGCGCGCTGGCGGCGGGCAGGGGATGCGCCGGTGCTGCTGGGCTGGGGCATGGTGGCCGGGCTGGCGGCGGTGTCGGTGGCAGCACTGATCGAGCGGGCGCTGTTTCCGGGGGTGTTCAATTTCACCGCCGACTATCGCATCGTGGCGACGTTCTCGAGCATGCAGGTGGGGGGAGACGATGTCGGCACCTATCTTGCGATGGCGCTGCCGTTCCTGGTGGTCTGCCTGCTGCGTCTGCGCCCGATCCGGGTAGCGACTCTGCTTCTCGTCGCAACGGGAGCGATTTACGCGTTGCTCGTGACCTACGCACGCGCCGCGTATGGAGCGGCGGTGCTTGGCGCGGCGGTCACGCTGGTCTTGTACCTGCCCATGGCGCGGCGGCGCCGGGGCATAGCGGGCGGGCTCGCGGTCCTGGTGCTTTTCGCCACGGTGATCGGGGTGACGCTCGGGTTCGGTCTCGATTCCGGCATGATGTCGCAACGGCTGCGCCGCGTCTTGCCGGACTTCGACATCAGGCTGGCGAATTGGGAGGGCGGAGTCGCGCGGATCGACCCGACTCCCTCCGCCTGGCTGGTCGGGATGGGCCTTGGCACCTATCCGCGCGTGACGCGGTTGCGCGCGGCGCCGGCACAGCAACCGACCAACTTCGTGCTGGAGCGATCCGGCGGGCAGCGCTTTCTGCGGCTGCGAACCGGATCCAAACTCTATCTTGGCCAGAAGGTCCCGGTGAAGCCGGACCGCCTGTACCGCTTGTCGTTGCGGTATCGCGTGATGGCGCCGGGCGGCGACCTCGCCGCGATGCTGTGCGAGAAGCTGCTGCTCTACTCGGATACCTGTCACGGGGAAGCCTTCCGCCCTGTGCACCCTGGCGTCTGGCAGAACGCGAGTGCCACGCTCTCCACCACGGGCATGGAGAGGCGGGCGGTGTTGGGCCTGCTGCGCCGTCCGGTGGAACTCTCGCTGTTCGGGACCGACGTGGGCGAGACGGTGGACGTCACGGACGTGCGCCTGCTCGACGCGCGGGGGGGGAACCTGGTGCGCAACGGCGGCTTTCGTCGCGACACGGATCGCTGGTATTTCACCGACGATGACCATCTCGACTGGCAGATCAAGAACCAGTACCTGACGACATTGTTCGAGGGTGGGGTGCTCGGCGTGCTGGCGTATTTGCTGCTGGGGGGTGTCGCCCTCGGCGGGGCGGCGCGGGCCGCGCTGCGTGGCGTGCCAATGGCGGCGCCGATCGCCGGATCGCTGCTGGCGTTCCTGGCCTGCGGCGTATTCGACGACGAGCTGGCGGCGCCGCGGATGACAACGTTGTTCTCGCTCATTGCCTTCATGGGGCTGTGCCTCTGGGCGGGCGACGGCGGTGGGCGCCGGCTCTAGGACAGGCGGCGCCGCCCGATCTGGCGGAATGGCGCCGGATATGGTTCGGTTGCGGGTTGTCGTGGCCTTTCGACCGGGTTGGGGATTGCTCGTGGAATCTCAGACGAACCTGTCTCGCCGCTCTCTGATCACGGTCACCGCGGCCGAGTTGCTGGCCCGGCGCGCGGTGGCGGCACCGGTGGCGCCGGCCCGCATCACCATTCCGGGACCATTGGCGATCGAGCTGCCCCCCGGGGCCGCGACGGTGTCGCCGCTGCAACCGCCGCTCCGGGATCTGCTCTCCGCCGCGACCTGTCCCGGCCGGCGGGTCACTTTCGACCTCGCGCATCCGGTCGGTGCCGGGCCGGTGCGCGTGACCTGGGCGGCCCGGGGCGGTGAAGCTCGCGGCGGTCCGCCGGCAACGCAAAGTGCCGTCCTGTTCGTCCTGCCCACTGGGGCCACACCCGTTGGTCTGAGCGGTGATGAAAATGCCACCGGTGGAAACAACGCGTCCCGGATCGCCCGCGATTCGGCGGGGCAAGTGCATATGGTCTGGCTCGACGGCGGGCGTCCGGGGGTTGGGATCGGCGTCATGTATCGCCGTGCGTCGACCCTTCCGGACGGTTCGGTACACTGGGAAACGCCGCCGATCCGTATCGAGGAGCCGGGCAAGCAGACCTGGAACGGTTACGTCGGGCTGGCGATTTCGGAGCGGACCGTCCACATTGCCTGGCAGAGCGGGGTGACGGCGCGGTATCGGCGCCTGAGCCACCGTCCCGGCGGTTGGACGTTCGGGCCCGTTCGTGATCTCGCCGCTCGTTCCGAGGGACGAGACGTGGGTCCCGCCATCGCGGCCAGAGGAAAGATCGTCCACATCGCCACGCCCGAGGGTATCGACATCGTCTCGGAAGATGGCGGCGATACCTGGACCCAGGCCCCGATCCCCATTCCGCCCGGCCAGCGGATGAAGTCGGTGACCGTGGCGCTCGACAGCCTGGGCAACGCCCATTTTGCATTCACCGGCACCGTCCACGGACCCGAAGACCCATCGAGCGGGCACCCCAGCCGCGGATACTGGGAACTGCGCTACGTCAGGCGCTCGGTCGATGGGAAATGGGTCGATGCGCAGGACGCATTGGCGGGCAGACCGGAATGGGCACGCGCGACCAACGACGACGACGTCCTGGCCGACTGGCCCTGCCTGGCGATCGACGATCACGACGCCATCCACCTGGGCTGGCACGGCAGCGCCAGGAGCCGCATGTACGGCCATGACCAGTCCTACTACATGTATCGTCCGACGATCGGCCCTGGTGGATGGCAGGACCATTGGACCAAGCCCGTCGCGCTGATGCCCACCGGCTCGGCCCCGGGCGTCCGTTTTTCGTTCGCGCCATCATTGGCTTTGGACGGAACCATCGCGGTTCCGGTGACATTCTACGACATCTATGATGGCACGCGCTGGGCCGGCTTCGACTCTGCTGCGCGCGTCATCAGGGACGGACAACTGGTGGGTTCGCCCATACCAGTGGCCCATTGGGTCAGTGACTCGGTCGCCGCCCGACGACCGGAGGCCGCGCTCGGAGCGCGCTTCAGCGTCGCGGCGCCGCGCATCTACCGGGCGCCGGACGGACGGCTCTGGCTCGACGTGCTGGAGACGCTCATGCCGATGGGGGTCCCGGGTGCGCCCGATTTGATTGTCTATCAGCGCGTCGATGTCACCCGGGCGGTGCGAGCGGCGTGACACCGACCTGAGGTCGGTCGGGACTGTTCCACCTTGCGGACGGATGATGTCGTCCTGCGGCTCCGGATCGCAGAAGCGGGTCAGGGCGCGTGCCGAACGCGCCCTACCGCACTGTCCCTGGCCCCATCAACGCCACCACCATCCCACCCTTGAACGCATTCCCCGCCAGCACCGCCGGCGTCGCCGTCTCGTTATGCACGAACACCGTCGGCCAGCCGGTGTCGTTGACCAGCGTATTGTCCTTCACCACCAGCGACTTCGTGGGGTGCGTCACCCCCTCCTCGCCGATCATGATCGCATTCCGACGGTTCTGCGACTTCGGCCCCTTCTCCAACCGGTTCCCCTCGATCAGCACGTCCCCCCCGTTCGGGACATCGATCTGGTAGCTGGAGGTTCCCTCCGCCCCGTCCGCGATGGTGCAGTCCTTCACCACCGTCCGCGCCGCGCGGGACTTGATGCTGTGCCCCTCGCGCGTGTCCCGGAAGCGCGAGCGTTCCACGTCGAGCACGGCGATCGCGCCGGCATAGAGCGCGTGCGCGCACCCCCCGGCATTGGCGCAGGAGCCGTTGCCGACGAACTGGCTGTCCAGCACCAGCAGCACCGCGCGCGGGTTGGGCGCGGCCAGGATGCCATCCTCGTTATCGACGAAACGCACGTGCTTCACCGTCAGATCCCCGCCCTCGGCGCGGATGCCTGAGCCGTTGCCGTCCGGCACGCGCGCTCCTTGCAAGGTCAGGGCCTTCACCGTCACGTCGTTGGCGTCGATGATGAGGATCCCCTTGCCGGCGCAGGACCGGCCCGCCAGCACCACGCCCGGCCCGGTGCCTTCGATCGTCAGGCGGTTCCGCCGCACGATCGCGCAGTCGCGATACACCCCCGGCGCGATCGTCACCGTGTCGCCGTCGTGCGCCGCGGCGATGGCCTGATGCGGCAGCGCATAGGCCTGTCCCGGCCCGACCGACAGCGTCGCCGCGCCCGCCCGGTCCGCCGCTCCGCCGGCCAACAGCGCCAGCGCCAGCAACAGCCGGCCGCCCCACGTCATCGGAATCGTCTCATTTGAACCGCCCCGGCGCATAGGGCGCGGGGTCGATCACCGGCACCTTCCCCCCCACCAAATCCGCCGCCAGCCGCCCGCTGATCGCGCCCGCCGCCAGGCCGATATGCCCGTGTCCGAACGCATGGACCACGTCGGCGCAGCCGCTCGCCGGGCCGATGCAGGGCCGCCCGTCCGCCACCGAGGGCCGGTGGCCCATCCAGGTCTTTACCCGCTCCGCCGGCAGGTCGGCCGGCAGGCCGGGGAACAGCCGCCGCGCGAAATCGCGCAGGATCGCCGCCCGCCGCCAGTTCGGCGCCGCCGCCAGCCCGGCGAGTTCCACCTGCCCGGCCAGCCGCAACCCCTGCGCCATCGTGGTGATCGACATCTTGCCGTCGGACGGCATCACCGGATGACGCGGCGCGCTCTCGGGTGCGGCGATCACCGCGTGGTAGCCGCGCTCGGTCTCCAGCGGGATGCGGTCGCCGGCGGCCTCGGCCAGCACCTTGGACCAGGCGCCGGCGGCGATCACCGCCTTGTCGCAGGCGATCTCGCCGGCCTCCGTCTGCACGGCGCGCAGCCGGCCGGTTTCGATGCGAAACCCCGTGGCGCGGGTGCGTCGCAGCGTCGCCCCCTGCGCCTCGGCATGCGCCACCAGCGCCGCGACATAGGCGCCGGGGTCCAGGCAATGCCCGCCCGCCTCGACGAACACGCCGAACGTGTAGGCGCGGCCGAGCGCGGGTTCGAACTGGCGCAGCTCCGCCTCCGGCAGCTCGACCCACTGCACGCCGTTCTCCCGCCGCACCCGCCAGGACAGGGACTCGGCGTTGAAATCATCGCGCGAGGGGAACACGTACAGCAGCCCGTCACGGCGGATCAGGTGGCCGACGCCGGCCTCCTCGGCCAGCCGGCGATGGCGGTCCGGGCAATCGGCGACCAGCGGGCGCAGCGCGCGGCCGGTTGCCATCACGCGGGCCTCGGTGGCGCCGGCGCGCAGGAAGCGGATCAGCCACGGGACCAGGTGCGGGACATAGCGCCAGCGCAGGGTCAGCGGCCCGAGCGGGTCCATCAGCCAGCCCGGCACTTTCTTCCAGATGCCCGGCGCCGACATCGGCACCACCGAGGCGGTGCTCAGCCAGCAGCCGTTGCCG
>JAJZVS010000396.1 GCA_021845555.1 Pseudomonadota bacterium | reverse complement strand
AGAAGCGGCGTCACGCGCCGGTGTTTTGCTCGCGCCAGCGGCGTCCGCGCCGTGGTGAATGGATCCAGAGCGACGGCGGCCCGCACGCCTGGTTCGAGGACTGCGGTCCGCGCTGCACGCTTATCGTGGTCATCGATGCCGCGACCGGCCGGCTGGCAGCGTTCACGGGTGCCGCGGGCTCCGCGTCGGTCGCGCCGTCCGATGATTCCGGCATGGATCGATGCCGTCTGGCCGTGCTGGTGGATTGTCGTCTTTCGGCCGCCACCCGAAGGGCGCCGCCGCATGTGAGCCTCCGGGGCGCGTCGGATCGGTGAGTGCTCCGCTGATCCTTTGAGACCATGGCGCGCCCTGGTGGACTCGAACCACCGACCCACAGCTTAGAAGGCTGTTGCTCTATCCAACTGAGCTAAGGGCGCGCGGCAGGATGCCCCCGCCTGATTACGACCCGCGCCCGGCCCGGTCCAGCGCTGCGGCGCCAAGGGGCGCCCCGCCCACCAGTCCCAGCAACGCCTCCACCACGGCGACGAACATCGCCTCCGTCAGCCGCCCGGTGTTCGTGTTCAGCCGCGACACATGATAGCTGTCCGCCAGCACGGGCCGGCCCGGCACCCGATGTACCGCCCCGTGCGCGAACGGAAACCGCGCCACCGGCTGCCCCCAGGTGCGCAGCACCGCCTGATGCGCCAGGCCCCCGAGCGCCAGCACCCCGCGCAGTCGCGGCATCGCCGCCATCTCGGCACTCAGGAAGCCGCCGCAGGCGCGCAGCTCGGCGGGCAGCGGCTTGTTCTGCGGCGGCACGCAGCGCGCCGCGTTGGTCACCCGGCAGCCGGACAGCGCGAACCCGTCGTCCGCCCGCGCCCGGTACTCCCCGTGCGCCAGCCCGAACCGCAGCAGCGTCGCGTACAGCAGCTCCCCCGCGAAATCCCCGGTGAACGGCCGCCCGGTCCGGTTCGCCCCGCGCAGCCCGGGCGCCAGCCCCACCACCAGCAGCGGTGCATCCAGCGCGCCGAAGCTCGGCACCGGAGCATTGAACCAGTCCGCATGTGCCGCCCGGTTCGCCGCGCGGAACGCGGCCAGCCGGGGACACAGCGCGCAGTCGCGGCCGGGAGCGTCCAAGCCGGGGGCGTCCGGGCCGGCGGCCTCCGGCATCACGAAGCCTCGGGCGTTTCGTGGAACGGCTCGGCCGGCGTCTGGCGCACCGGCCGGGTGCGCGGCTCGGTCTGGCGGCGGGTGAACTCCGGCGCGATGTCGGCCAGTTCCAGGAACTGGTCCGCCTGGCGGCGCAACTCGTCGGCCACCATCGGCGGGGTGGTGCGGATCGAAGACACCACCGAGACCCGCACGCCCTTGCGCTGCACCGCCTCGACCAGCCGGCGGAAGTCGGAGTCGCCGCTGAACAGCACGACGTGTTCCAGGCGCGGGGCCAGTTCCAGCATGTCCACCGCGATCTCGACGTCCATGTTGCCCTTCACGCGGCGCCGGCCGGCGGCGTCGGTGAACTCGCGCGCCGGCTTGGTGACCAGCGTATAGCCGTTGTAGGCGAGCCAGTCGGTCAGCGGCTTCAACGGCGAGTAGTCGTCCGTCTCCAGCAGCGCCGAGTAGTAGTAGGCGCGGATCACGTTCGCCTGGCGGCGGAAATACTCCAGCATATTGCGGTAATCGACGTCGAAGCCGAGATTGCGCGAGGCGGAATAGAGATTGGCCCCGTCGATGAACAGCGCGACGCGCTCGGTCGGAAGGAAATGCATGCGGGCAGCTCCGGTCAGAAAATGCAACGGTCGTCCGGGCGGAAGCGGCGCGGGCCGGACCAATATTCCCGTCCGGGGCGGCGTGCGGGCGCGGCAGACCCTGTGATGATTCCATGAACGGCGCCGAAAGGGAAATCCGCACCGATCCGCCGCAGGGGAGGGCGTGCGCGTGGGGCCGATCCTGATCGGGATCGGCGCCAACCTGCCGGCGCCGGACGGCGCGCCGCCGCTGGTGGCGTGCCAACGGGCGGTGGCGGCGCTCGATGCGCTGGCGGGGCTGCGGCTGGTAGGACTGTCGCGCTGGTTCGCCTCCGCCCCCGTGCCGGCGTCCGATCAGCCGGACTACGTGAACGCCGTGGCGGCGCTGCGTGGGGCGGCAGAGCCGGCCGCCCTGCTCGCCCGCCTCGCCGCGATCGAGGCGCGGTTCGGCCGCCGCCGCGGCGCGGCCAATGCGGCGCGCACGCTCGATCTCGACATCATCGCCATGGGCGGGCTGGTGCGCGACGCGCCCGACCCGGTGCTGCCGCATCCGCGCGCGCATCTGCGCGGCTTCGTGCTGATCCCGCTCGCCGAGGTGGCGCCGGGCTGGGTGCACCCCCGGCTCGGGCGGACGGTGGAGGACCTGCTCGCCGCGCTCGGCCCGCAGGCGGTGCGTCCCCTGTGACCGCCGGCGCCCCCCCGCCTGCACCTCACCCGCGCGCGGGAGAGGTCGGCGCGCCAAGCGCGCCGGGTGAGGGCGAGACCCGCACAACCGTCCTCATCACCCGCCCCCTTCCCGCCGCCGAGGCTACCGCCGCGCGGGTCCGCGCCCTCGGCCGGCCGGCGGTGGTGGCACCGCTGCTCGCCATCCGCGTCCTGGCCGGCGACCTGCCGGAGGCGCCGGCCGCGATCGCCGTCACCAGCGGCCACGCGCTGGCCGGCCTGCCGGCGCGGCTGCATGGCGTGCCCCTGTTCGCCGTCGGCGCCGCCACCGCCGCGCGTGCCCGCGCCGCCGGCTTTGCAGTTGTGGCAAGCGCGGACGGGGATGCCGCCGCCCTCGCCGCCCTGCTGCGGCGCGACGCCCCCGCCGGGGAGCTGCTGCTGGCGGTCGGGGAGGGCCAGGGCGCGGCGCTGGAACAGGCGCTGACCGCCGCCGGGCGCAAGGTGCTGCGCCGCGCCGTCTACGCCGCCGAACCGGCGGCCGATCTGCCCGCCGCAGCGCGCGCCGCGCTGGCGGCCGGCACGATCGGCGCGGCGCTGTTCTTCTCCGCCGAGACGGCGCGCGTGTTCGTCCGGCTGGCGCGGGCGGCGGGGCTGGCCGAAAACCTCGGAACGATCGAAGCCTGCGCTATCGGCCGGCCGGCGGCCGTGGCATTAGAGACGCTCCGCTGGCGGCGGATCCGTCTGGCCGCCAACCCCACCGAGGATGCGATGCTCGCGCTGCTGCGATGACCGAGACCCCGGACCCCA
>JAJZVS010000395.1 GCA_021845555.1 Pseudomonadota bacterium | reverse complement strand
CCACCCCATCGAGCGCGCCGACGCCGTGGGCCGCCACCAGGTCCAGCATGTCGCCGAAACGACCCTGGATCAGGTGCAGCCGGCCGGGGAAGCGGGCGGCGAGCGCGGCGCCGCGGGCGATCGCGTCCGGATCGCGATCGATCGCGAACAGCGTGCAGCGGCAGGCGGACAGGATCGCCTCCGCGTAGCCGCCGCCGCCGAAAGTGGCGTCGAGGTAGATGCCGCCGTCGCGCGGCGCGAGCGCGGCCAGCATCTCCGCCAGCAGCACCGGGACGTGGCCGCCGGTCGTGTGCATGCGCGTCGTTTCGGCGCGCATGGAGGGCGCGGGGGTCATTCGCCGGCCCCTGCTTGCACGAGGCTCTCGGTCGGCGCCTGGCGCAGCGTCAGCCCGCGCGCGCGGGCCCGTTCGCGCGCCTCGGCGCGGCGGCGCTCGGCGGCCTGCGGCTCCCAGATCTGGAAGATGCGGCCGAGGCCCATGAACACCACGGCCTCCGTCAGGCCGGCATGGGCGATCAATGTATCGGGCAGAACGATCCGTCCCTCCTTGTCGGGCTCGACCGGGAACGCGTCCGCATAAAGCGCGCTCGCGAGGTCGTCGTGATCCTCGCTGAACAGATCGAGTCGCTGCAACGGCGCGGCGAGCGCGTGGAACTCGGCGGCGGGCCAGGCCTCGATGCAGGGGTGCTGGTGCGCCCGGCGCAGCACGAGCGGCGCGGCGCCCGCCGCCTCCGTCCCGCCGGCCAGTCGCAGCGCGGCGCGGAACGGCGCCGGGACCGAGACGCGGCCCTTGAGGTCGAGGCGGTTCTGATGGGTGCCCAGGAAATGCGTCATCGGCCGGGTCCGCCGGTTGCCGCTGTGGTGCCGTGGGGCCTCGCGCCGTGTCCTGCCCGTCCGTGGTGCGCCAAGGCATGGCCGGTCCGCCGCGGCCGGACGACAGGCGGGGGCGGGAACGGTCGGGACGGGCGGCGGCGCGGCAAGTGACCCACGGATCCCCCGGAACCCAGGTGAATGGGAAGTCATGGGATAACATGGGTCCACATGGGCGTCAAAGACATTCGGCCCCATTGCGCCTGGATCCACGGGGAACACCGGAGGTGTGAACGGCGCAGCGCGGGGGCCGGTGAGCCGCGCAGGCGTGCGGGGCGCTGGCGCCGAAGCCCGGGCACTCCTATAAGCCGCGCCTGCAACATCGACCCGCGAGTTCGTCATGGACCTTGTCGTTCCCGACTTCGCCGAAGCCCGCGACCACATGGTGGACAGCCAGCTGCGTCCCAACCGGGTGGTCGATCCGCGCCTGCTGGCGGCGATGCGCACGCTGCCGCGCGAGCGGTTCCTGCCGCCCCGGCTGCGCGCGCTCGCCTATGCCGACGAGGATATTCCGCTCGGTGCGGGACGTGTCCTGATGGAGCCGATGGTGTTCGCCCGGCTGGTGCAGCTGCTCGACCTGGTGGAGGGCGAGCGCGCCCTGGTGGTGGCCGCCGGCGTCGGCTACGGCGCCGCGGTGCTGGCGGCCTGCGGCGCGCGGGTGACGGCGCTGGAGGAAGACCGGACGCTGTTCGCCCTGGCCGGCCCCGTGCTGGCGGAAACGGCGCCCAACGTGGTGCTGGCCGCCGGCCCGCTGGCGGCCGGCTGGCCCGCCGGTGCGCCCTACGACGTGATCCTGATCGAGGGCGCGGTGCAGGAAATTCCGCCCGCGCTCGGGGCGCAGTTGCGCGCCGACGGCGGCCGGTTGGCCACCGTGCTGACCACCCCCGGCTCGACCGGACGCGCCCCGACCGGACGGGCGATGGGCCGCGCGGTGCTGGCCGAGCCGACGTCGGGCGGCCTGCGCGCGCGCCCGGTGTTCGATTGCGCCACGCCGCCGCTGCCCTCGCTGCTGCCGCGGCCGGGTTTCGTCTTCTGATGCCGCTGCGGCCCGAGCCGGCAAACGCGCGCGTGCCCGCGACGCCGATCGCCGCGGGCGAGGCGACCGGCGAACGACCCGGCGGCCTCGCGGTCGCTGTCCTTTGGGCCGGCGCGCTTCGGGCCGGCACATTGGGACTCGTGTCCTGGGCCGTGCTCGCGCTGCTGGCGGCGCGGCTGCCGCACGGGATGGCGGCGCTGCGGGCCGCGCCCTGGGCGGTCTGGCCGCTCTCGCCCGCGTCCGGCGCCGCGCTCGTGCTGGTCGCGGCGATCTGGGCGCGCGGCGTGCGCGCAACGGCGGCCGGCGCGGTAGCTGCCGGCCCGGTGTCTCATGGACGGCGGGCGGCGTTCGCCGGCGGGCTGGTGGCGATCTTCCTTGCGCTGCAATCGCCGATCGCGGCGCTGGCGCCGCATTCCTTCGCCCTGCTTGCCGTCGCGCATCTGCTGCTCCGCAGCGTCGCGCCGCTGCTGTTCGTGCTGGCCGAGCCGTGGGCGGTGCTCGGCCGTGGCCTCGGGCTGCGGGAGGAGGCGCTGGCGCGAATCGGCGCCGGCCTCGGGGCGCGCCTCGCCTGGCTGATCCGTCCGGTGCCGGCGACGGCGCTGTTCGTGGCGACCGCCTATGTCTGGCAGCAGCCGCGCTGGCAGGACAGCACGCTCGACAGCGCCCCGGCGCAGGCGGCGCTGGCGCTGTCGCTGCTGGCCAGCGGCATGGTGTTCTTCGCGTTCCTGTTCGATGCCCGGCCCTTTGACGCCCTCCCCGTCGAGGCCCCCCCGGCGCCGCGCGGCGCCTCGCTCGGCGCCAAGCTGGTGATGATCTGGGCGGCGGAAGTCGCCAATATCCTGCTGGGGTATTTCCTGACCTACTCCAGCCTGCCGATCTATCCGGGCTTCGTGCGGCACGGGCTGATCTGGGGCGTCACCCCGCTCGCCAACCAGATGTATGGCGGGCAGACGCTGTGGCTGTGCGACACGACGATGATCGCGCTGGCGGCGATGCTGGTGATCTACCGCTGGGCCAGCCACGAGGACCGGACCTATCGCCCGCCGGCGGGCCCCGCGCCGGATCGGGCTGTGTTGCGCGCCCGGCAGCGCACCGGCAACCGCAAGGTCGTGTTCGGGCTGCTGGGCTTCGTGGGCATCATCCTCGGGGTGATGGCGGCGACGGTCGGGGTGTACGAGGTGAAGTACCACAGCGCGGTGCCGCGGGCGGGGCACGTCTCGGTGAACCAGATTCCCGGGTAGGCTGCGCCGAGGGGCCGCTTCGGGGCCTCGCCGCGCTTGGCGTCGGCGTGGCGTGGGGG
>JAJZVS010000394.1 GCA_021845555.1 Pseudomonadota bacterium | reverse complement strand
TGACCGGCCTGAGCCGGCGCCACAAGCACTGGGCGATCGTCCCCGGCGGGGTGATCGCCGCCGTGCTGGGCTTTCACGCCGTGCGGATCGCCGCCGGCGTCAGCCTCGGCGCGGCGAGGCATGCGGGATGGCTGCTGGGCCCCTTCCCGCCTGGGCGGATCTTCTCGCCGATCGACTGGCGCACGCTGGGCGGCATCGGCTGGCCGGCGCTCGGCGCCGTCGGCCCTATCGGGCTGACGATCCTGCTGGTCGGCGCCACCACCGCGATCATGATGCTGTCGGGCCTGGAAGTGGAGCTACATCGCGGGATCGACACCAATGCGGAGCTGCGCGCGGCCGGGATCGCGACTGCCGGAGCCGGGCTGTTCGGCGGGATCGTGGCGTCGCCGTCGCTGACCTCGACCACGCTGGCGCACGGCATGGGGGCGCGGGGCCGGATGGCGGGGGTGCTGGTGGCGCTGTGTTGCGCGGCGGTTCTGCTGGCCGGGACCGGCGTGCTGAACGTGATCCCGCGCTTCGCCATCGGCGCGCTGCTGGTGTTCAACGGCCTGGATCGGCTGATCGACCGGGTGTGGCTCGACCGCCGCCGGTTGCCGCCGCTGGAATGGGCGGCGCTGCTGCTGGTGCTGCTGACCGTCGCCTGGGCCGGGCTGCTGGACGGGGTGGCGATGGGACTCGGCCTGACCCTGGTGATCTTCATCTGGGATTACCGCGCCGTGTCGGTGATCCGCCTCGCCGCTACCGGCGCGGCGCATCGCTCCAGCGTGATGCGCCCGCCCGCGGAGGAGGCGATCCTGCGCCGCGACGGCGCCGCGATCCGGCTGCTGCGGCTGCAAGCCTATCTGTTCTTCCTCAACGCGACCGCCGTCCTGGACGCGATGCCGGCGCGCGGGACGCGGCTCCTGGTGGTGGATTTCCGCGCCGTCTCCGGCCTCGACAGTTCCGCCGGCATGACGGTGCGACGGATGCACCAGATCGCGCGGGAGCGCGGCTATGCGGTGATGATCACCGGCCTGTCGGATGCGCTCCGGGCCCAGTTCGCCCGGCTCGGGCTGGCGGTGACGTCGCCGCCCGGCGTGCCCGAGGCCGCGACCGAGGATCAGGCGCTGCAGTATGGCGAAAACGAGGTCTTGGCGGCGGCCGGTGTCGCGGGTCCGGGCGGGTCCGCCTCGCTCGCGGGGCTGTTCGAGGCCACAATCGGTCAGGCGGTGCCCGCGGCGCGGCTCGCGCCTTACCTGAAGCACGCGAGGCTGGCGCGGGGGGAGGTGCTGATCCGGCAGGGGGACCCGTCGGACACGATGTCTGTGATTACCGCGGGACGGGTGGCCGTGCGGCTGGAGATCGGGCAGGGCCCGCCGGTGCCGCTGGCGACGGCCGGGGCCGGGGTGGTGATGGGCGAAATCGGCTTCTACACCGGCGTCCCGCGCACCGCGACGGTGCTGGCCGAGACGGATACGGAGGTCGAAAGCCTCTCGCAGGCGGATATCGCCCGCATGGAGCACGACGACCCCGAGCTTGCCAGCCTGTTCCACCGGCTGATGACCTGCCTGCTGGCCGACAAGCTGGCGGCGAGCTCGCGCCAGATGAGCCAGAGCGGCACCTGAGCGGGCACGGCCGATCCTTGACCGGCCCCGGTGCGTAAGCCACCTACAGGGCTTGTCAGTGGCGCGGCGCGAAAACTTGTGAGCGACAGGGTCTGCATCGGGCGGGTGACGGCAGCGACCGGGTGGGTTCCCGCGCGGCCCGCGCGCTGGCGGCAGCGGACCGCCGTTTGATGCGCGTCTGCCACCTGATCACCGGCCTTGGCGTCGGCGGGGCGGAGAACGCCTTGGTGCGTTTGTGCCGCGGCCTGGCGGCGATGGGCTACGAGCAGCGCGTGCTGGTGATGCTGCCGCCCGGCCCGCTGGCGGGCGAGCTGGAACGGTCCGGGATTCCCGTGCGGTCGCTGCGCATGCGCGCGGGCCTGCCCGATCCGCTCGGGCTGATCCGCCTGCTGCGCGAACTGCGCGCGTTCCGCCCCGACGTGGTGCAGACCTGGATGTATCACGCCGATCTGCTGGGCGCGGTGGCGCGGCCCTTCGCGCCGCCGGCGCGGCTGGTGTGGAACCTGCGCAATTCGGAGATGCACGACGACCGGCGGCTGCGGATCGGCGCGCTGGTGCGGGCGCTCACGCTGCTGTCGCGGGTCCCGGACGCGGTGGTGGCCAATGCCGCCGCCGGGCAGGCGGACCATGCGCGGTTCGGCTACCGGCCGCGCCGCTGGGCCTGCATCCCGAACGGCGTGGATACCGACCGCTTTCGCCCGTTGCCGGACCAGCGCGCGGCGCTGCGCGCGGCGCTCGGCGTGGCACCGGACGGGCCGGTGATCGGCATGGTGGCGCGGCGGCACAAGCAGAAGGACCACCCGACCTTCCTCGACGCCGCCCGTCTGTTCCGCCAGGCCCGGCCCGATGCGCGGTTCGTGCTGGCGGGGCTGGGCTGCGAACCGGGCGCCGAGCCGATGGCCGGGATGATCCGCGCGCGCGGGTTGGAAGGCAGCGTCAGCCTGCTCGGCGTGCGGACCGACCTGCCGCGGATCTACCCGGCGTTCGACCTCGCCTGCCTGTCCTCGGCCTTCGGGGAGGGCACGCCGAATGTGCTGATCGAGGCGCTGGCCTGCGGCATCCCCTGCGTCGCCACCGATGTCGGCGACAGCCGCCAGGTGGTGGGGCCCTGCGGGCGGATCGTGCCGCCCGGGGATCCGGCGGCGCTGGCGGCGGCCTGGGGCGAGGCGCTGGATCTCGACGTCGCCGACGCGGCGCGCGCGCGGGCGGTGACGGGGTTCGCCGAAAGCGCCGTCTGTGGCGCCTACGACGCGCTGTATCGCAGCCTGCGGCCGAACGACGTGGCGCGGCCGGCGGCTTCCCCCATCGCCACCGCCGGGCGCTGAGCGCATGTGCGGTGTCGCCGGCTTCCTGCTGCTCAAGCCCTCCGCCGGCGGGTTCGATCCGTCCCGCCGGTTGCGCGCGATGATCGCCACCTTGCACCATCGCGGCCCGGACGACGAAGGCGTCTGGTCGGACGGCACCTGCGGGCTGGCGCATGCGCGCCTCGCGGTGATCGATCTCACCCCGGCGGGCCACCAGCCGATGGGCAGCGAGGATGGCCGGATCTGGGTCAGCTTCAACGGCGAGATCTACAATTTCCGCGACCTGCGCCGCGAGCTCG
>JAJZVS010000393.1 GCA_021845555.1 Pseudomonadota bacterium | reverse complement strand
AGATTGTCCACCACGCCCATCGCGATCACCAGGTTGCGTTCTGGATCGGCCGCATAGCTGACGAACGCGAGGTTCGAGCCGGTAGCCCATTTGGTCTGCGGTGGCTTGTCGGTCACGCGGACGAACGCCCGCCCTTCGTAGAAGCGCCGGGCCGCGTCCAGGCATTGGTCCGTGGTGGCGCGGCCGCGGCAGTAGATGGTGGCGAGTATGCCCCGGGTCATCGGAACCAGGTGTGGCGTGAACACCAGCCCGGCCGCGCTGCCGCCGCTCAGCCGTTCGATCGTCTTGGCGATCTCGGGCATGTGGACGTGCTTGAGCAGACCATAGGGCACCAAGTTCTCGTTGCTCTCGGCGTAGCCGAACTTGCTGTCGGCGCCGCCCCGGCCGGCGCCGGAGATGCCGGTCTTGGCGTCGATCACGATGTTGCCAGGGTCGATGAGCTTGCTGGCCAGCAGTGGCGCCAGCGCGGTCAGCGTCGCCGCGGGGAAGCAGCCGGGGTTGGCCACGCGGATCTGTCCCTCGATCTGCCCTGGCCAGATATCGGCCAGGCCGTATGCCCAACCCTCGACGTAGCGATGGTCGCCGCCGATATCGACGATCTTCACGTCGTTGGGGACGCGCGCGAGCGCCTCGGCCGAGGCGCCCGTGGGCAGCGACGCGAACAGCACGTCGAGCTTCGGCAGGCTTGCAGGGTCCCACTTCTCGATCACCAGCTCGGCCAATTTGCCCGGCACACCGGGAAAGCGGTCCACCAACCGGCTGCCGGCGCTGCCCTCGCCCGCAGCGTAGATCAGCTCGAAAGACGGGTGGCTCGCGACCAGGCGCATCGCCTCGCCGCCGCCAAAACCGCTGATCCCGACAATGCCGACGCGAATGCTCATGGTGGTGTCCTTCTGGGGTTCGGGCAAAAGAAAACCCCCGGAGCCGAGGGCTGCGGGGGTTCAGAAACGCGGGCCGGGGCCGCTCCGACGGGTGGGACCTACGGTGAGGCAGTCACCACGCGGAAGGACGCTGATCGACGCGCAGCCCAAGGAGCCGCCGCTTGGGTGAAGCGGCGTCGGCGTCGGTCACAAGGGGTCTGGTTCCTGAACATGCGCTGCGACACTGTCGCTACCCACATTCATCGTCAAGTGGAATGTCTGCTGACCACCCGATCCAGAAATTCAAACTGACCCACGACCCCGCCCGGCGTTAGCATTCGCTTAGCTCATGCGCCTGCATGATCGCAGCGGACGGAGGATCGGCCAGGACGGCCGGTGCCGTCTGCTGGGAAGCCGATGCCCGACACGCCGACCGGACCCGCCCGCAGCGTCGCGCCGTCACCCCGGGCCCCGTCCCCTCGGGCGCCGCTGGCCCTGGCCGCGCCGGCGCCGGCGGTCAGCTGGCGCGCGCTGGCCGGGATTCTGCACCGGCGGCGGCTGACGCTGCTCGGCTTCGCGCTGCTGATCCCCTCGCTGGCCTGGATCGCGCTGCACCGGGTCACGCCGCTCTACACCGCGACCGGCACGCTGATCTTCGAACCCGACCACTACCAGCCGCGCGCGCTGCGCTCGATCCTGCGCACCGACCGGGTGACCGCCGCGGTGATGGCGAGCCAGGCCGCGCTCCTCGGCGGGCTGCGCCTGATCGAGCCGATGGCCGAGCGCCTGCATCTGTTCCGCGACCCGGCGTTCAACCCGGCGCTGCGCCCGCCCGGCCTGCTGATGCGGCTGGCGGCGCTGCTGCCCGGTCCGCGACCGGCCGGCCCGCAACCGGCCCCTCGCGCCGGCGCCCGGTCGGCCGATCCGTCGCCGGGCCCGTCGCTCGGTCCGGGTAACGACACGGCGCAAGGCACGGCGCGCGACACGGTGCTGCTCGCGGTGCAGCGGGCGGTGCGGGTGCGGATCGTGCCGGACTCGCATGTGATCGCGGTGTCCTTCACCGCCGCCGATCCGGTCCTGGCCGCGGCGGGCGCCAACCTGCTGATGGACATCTACATCAAGGGCCAGCTGGGGGCGAAATACGCCGCCGTCCACAAGGCAAGGCGCTGGCTGGAAGCGCGCGCCGAGACCCTGCGCCGCGCGGTGCGCCAGGCCGACGACCGCATCGCCGCCTACCGCGCGCGCAAGGGGTTGGTGCGCGGCGTGCACGCCGGCCTCGGCACCGAGCAGATCAGCCAGCTCACGCAAACCCTCGCCGCCGCCCGCGCCGCCCTGGCCGCCGCGCAGGGACGGCTGGATGCCGCCCGCGGCGGGACGGTGGCAGGCGGGGCCGCTGCGGGCGGCGGGGCAGCGGCGGCGATCGCGCCCAGCGTGGTCGCGTTGCGCGCCCGGCACGACGCCATGGCGGCGCAACTGCGCGCGCTGCTCACCCGGCTCGGCCCGCGCCATCCGGAGGTGCTGGCGCTGCGCAGCCAACTCCGCGCCGTCGATGGCGCCATCGGTCGCGAAACCGCGCGCGTGATCGCGGCGACCGAGGCGACGGTGAACGCCGCCCACCAGCGCGTCGCCGCTCTCGAAACCGATCTGACCGCCGCGCGCCGCCAGGTCGATCGCAACGCGCAAGCCGCCATCCCGCTGCACGCGATGGAGCGGGACGCCGACGTCTCCCGCACGCTGCTGATCGCCGTGCTCGAACAACTGCAACAGATCCGCCAGCAGGCGGCGGTGGAAAGCCCCGACGCGCACGAGGTCTCGCTCGCCCTGCCGCCGGCGGCGCCGAGCTGGCCCGACCGCGGCAAGCTGCTCGCCGCCGCCGTCGCCTTCGGCACCCTGTTCGGCCTGTTCGTGGTCTATCTGCTGGAAATCACCGACACCACGCTGCCGAGCGGGGAGGCGGTGCGCGCCACCCTGCACCGCCCCTGCTTCGCGCTGATCCCCGAAATCGGCCGCCGTGCCCTCGGCCGGCTGCGGGTCGAGGACTACGCCGCGCTGCAGCCCCGCTCGCCGCTCGCCGAACAGCTGCGCGGGCTGCGCGCCGGGCTGTGGCTCGGCGAGCCGCGCCCGCGCGTCATCGCCATCACCGCCGCGCGCGCCGGAGAGGGGAAAACCGCCGTCGCCGTCGCGCTCGCCCGCGCCGCGGCGATGGGCGGGGAGCGGGTGGCGCTGCTGGATTGCGACCCGCGCCGCGACACCATCGCCCGGCTGATGGGATCGGAGGGCCGCCCCGGCCTCGCCGACCACCTGCGCGGCGCGGCGCCGCTCGAGGCGGTGCTCCGCAAGGATCCGCTCACCGA
>JAJZVS010000392.1 GCA_021845555.1 Pseudomonadota bacterium | reverse complement strand
GACCGCCAACGCGGCGCGCTACTGCGGCGCCGACGTCGATTTCGTCGATATCGATCCGGCCACCTATTGCGTGTCCGTGCCGGCGCTGGCGGCGAAGCTCGCGGCGGCGGAGCGTGCCGGGCGGCTGCCCAAGATCGTCGCGCCCGTGCATTTCGCCGGCCAGTCCTGCGACATGCGCGCGATCGCTTCCCTCGCCGCGCGCTACCGGTTTCGCGTGCTGGAGGACGCATCCCACGCCATCGGCGCCGACTACCTCGGCGGCAAAGTCGGCGATTGCCGCTTCTCGGACGCCTGCGTGTTCAGCTTCCACCCGGTGAAGATCGTCACCACCGCGGAAGGCGGCCTGGTCACCACAAGCGATCCGGCGCTTGCGACCCGCCTGGCCGAACTCCGCACCCACGGCATCACCCGCGATCCTTCCCGCATGGAGGGCGAGAGCGAAGGACCGTGGTACTATCAGCAGATCGAACTCGGCCTGAACTACCGCATCACCGACATGCAGGCCGCCCTCGGCGAGAGCCAGATGCGGCGGATCGAAACCTTCGTCGCCCGCCGCCGCGCGCTGGCCGCGCGCTATGACGCAGCGCTCGCCGGCCTGCCGCTGACGCTGCCGTTCCAGCACCCGGACGGATGGTCGGCCTTCCATCTCTATCCCCTGCATCTCGACCTGGCGCGGCTGAACACCGGACGGCGCGCGGTTTTCGAGGCGCTGCGCGCGCGGGGAATCGGCGTCAACGTGCACTACATCCCGGTGCATCTGCAGCCCTATTACCGCCGCCTCGGCTTCGAACCCGGCGACTTCCCCGCCGCCGAGCAGTATTATGCCGGGGCCGTCACCATCCCGCTGTTCGCGCGCATGACCGACGCGGAGCACGCCACCGTGGTGGCCGCCGTGCGCGAGACGGTGCTGGCGGCCGCCCGCTGACCCCGATGACGGCCGCGGCGATCCCATCGGCACGGCTGGCGCTGGGAAGCGTCCAGTTCGGCCTGCCCTATGGCATCACCCATGCCGGCGGGCGGGTGGCGGAAGACGAGGTGGGTGCCATCCTGGCCGATGCGAAGGCAGCCGGCATCGACCTGCTCGACACCGCCGCGGCCTATGGCGACAGCGAGGCGGTGCTGGGCCGCCGGCCCGAGGCGCGGTCCTTCGCAGTGATCACCAAGACCCTGCCGCTGCGCCGCTCCGCCATTGGCCCGGCCGAGATCGATGCCGTGGCGCGGGAATTCGACGCCTCGCTCGCGCGGCTGGGCCGGGACCATGTCGAGGGGCTGCTGGTCCACGACGCCGGCGATCTGCTGGCACCAGGCGGCGCGGCGCTGTGGGCGATGCTGGAGGCGCGGCTTGCGGCCGGGCAGGTCCGCCGCCTCGGGGTGTCCGTCTATGACCGGGCCGAGCTGGACGCGGTTTCCGCCCGCTTCCCGCTGGCGTTGGTGCAACTGCCGCTGAATGCGCTCGACCAGCGCCTGGACCGCGACGGCACCATGGCGCGGCTCGCCGCTGCCGGTATTGCCGTGCATGTGCGCTCGGTCTTCCTGCAAGGGCTGCTGCTGGGCGACCCGACCGCCGCGCCGCCCGGGCCCGCCGCTGCGGCGCCGTTCCTGCGGCGCTGGCACGCCGCGGTGGCCGCCGCCGGCACCACGGCCGAGGCCGCCGCGCTCGCCTATGCCGCCACGCGCCCGGGGGTGGAGCGGGTAGTCATCGGCGTGCATTCGCGTGCCCATCTCGCCGCCGCGGTGACGGCCTTCGCGGCCCGCCCGGTGCTCGAATGGGCGGCGCTGGCCTGCGACGATCCGGATGTGGTCGATCCGCGGCGCTGGAAGGAGCGCGGCGGATGAAGCCCCCTGCCCCGGCCAGGATCCTCGGTGTGCTGCAGGCGCGCGTCTCCTCAAGCCGGCTGCCCGGAAAAGTCCTGGCGCCGGTGGCAGGCCGGCCGATGATCCTGCGCCAGATCGAGCGGCTGCGCCGCGCCCGCCGGCTGGATGCGCTGATCGTCGCGACCTCCACCGACCCGAGCGACGATCCGCTGGCCGCACTCTGCGCGGCCGAGGGTGTGGCGGTCTCGCGCGGCCCGCTCGACGACGTGCTCGGACGCATGCTCGCCGCCGCCCGGCCCTATGCGCCGGAATGGCTGGTGCGGCTCACCGGCGACTGCCCGCTGGCCGACCCGGCGCTGATCGACCGGGTGATCGCGGAGACGATTGCCGCCGGGGCCGACTACGGCACCAACGCCGTGGAACCGACCTGGCCCGACGGGCTCGACGTGGAGGTGGTGCGCATGGCGGTGCTGGAGACGATCGCCGCAGAGCCACGCACGGCGGCCGAGCGCGAGCACGTGACGCTCGCCATCCACCGCCGGCCGGAGCGTTTCCGCCTGCTGCATGTGAAGGGTCCGCGCGATCTCTCCGCCCTGCGCTGGACGGTCGATGAGCCGCGCGACCTGGCGTTCGTCCGCCGTGTCTATGCCGCGCTCTACCCCGCCAAGCCGGACTTCGACACCGCGGATATCCTCGACCTGCTGGCGCGGGAGCCGGACCTGCTGCGGATCAACGGCGACATCGCCCGCAACGAGGGGCTCGCCCGCTCGCTCGCGCGCGAACGGGCGGGCGAGCCCGAGGCCTGACCCGGGCCTCGCCCGTCGGAGGCAACGCGCGGCCCCGGCCCTTGGTGACACAGGCGCGGCATGGCATCACCGGGCCGGACCATCTCCGCCGTTCCTTCCGAAGCGAAAGCTGTCCCCCATGTCCACGCGCTATGCCCGTTCCGAGGAACTCCTGGCCCGCGCCTTGCGCACCATTCCGCTCGGCAGCCAGACCTTCTCCAAGTCGCGCACCCAGTACCCGTACGGCGTCTCGCCGTATTTCGTCACCCGTGGGAAGGGCGGGCACGTCTGGGACGCGGACGGCAACGAATATGTCGATTTCATCAGTTCGCTCGCCGCCGTCACCCTCGGCCACGGCGATCCGGACGTGACGGCGGCGGTCACCGCCCAACTCGCCGACGGGGTGATCTTCTCCCTGCCGCATCCGCTGGAGATGGAGGTGGCGGAGCGGCTGGTGGCGATGGTGCCCTGCGCCGAGAAGGTGCGCTTCGGCAAGAACGGCTCGGACGCGACCGCCGGGGCGGTGCGCGTGGCGCGCGCCTTCACCGGGCGGGACCATGTGGCCGTGTGCGGCTATCACGGCTGGCAGGACTGGTATATCGGCGCGACCGCGCGCAACCTCGGCGT
>JAJZVS010000391.1 GCA_021845555.1 Pseudomonadota bacterium | reverse complement strand
GGGCGGAGGCTTGTCGTCGTAGAACTGGGCGACGAAGGCGCCGAGCACCGCGGGCGCTTCCTCGCCGCGCGCATGGGTGGGGAAATGCGCGCGGTTGCCGTTGTTGCGCCCGCCGCGGATGAAGAACACCTGCACGCAGGTCTGCCCGGCGGCCTGCCAGGCGGCGATCACGTCGGCGTCCCCCATGCTGGCCGGGTTGATGACGTCGGTGCCCTGCACATGGGTCAGGCCGCGGATGCGGTCGCGGATGGTGGCGGCGCGCTCGAACTCCAGCCGCTCGGCGGCGGCTTCCATCTCGGTGGCGAGGTCCTGTTGCACGCCGGCGGAGCGACCTTCCAGGAAGGCCCGCGCCTGCGCCACCAGCACGGCGTAGTCCGCCTCGCTGATCCGCCCGACGCAGGGGGCCGAGCAGCGGCGGATCTGGTGCAGCAGGCAGGGGCGGGTGCGGGCGGCGAACACGGTATCGGCGCAGGAGCGCAGCAGGAACACGCGCTGCATCGCCGTCACCGTCTGGTTCACCGCCCAGGCGGAGGCGAACGGCCCCCAGTAGCTGGCTTTCCGCGTGTGCGCGCCGCGGTGCTTGGCGATCTGCGGGAACGGATGGTCCTCGGTGAGCATCAGCCAGGGGTAGGATTTGTCGTCGCGCAAGACGATGTTGAAGCGCGGCTTGAGGCGCTTGATGAGGTTCGCTTCCAGCAGCAGCGCCTCGGCCTCGGTGTGGGTGGTGACGATCTCCATCGACCGGGTTTCGGACACCATCCGGCGCAGCCGCTCGGGCAGGCGGGCGGGCTGGGTGTAGGCGGTCACGCGCTTGCTGAGCGCGCGCGCCTTGCCGACGTAGAGTGCCTCCCCCTTGGCATCGAGCATGCGATAGACGCCGGGGCTCGCCGGCAGGGTGGCGAGCACCGCCTCGATCACCGCGACGCCGCGCGGCGGTTCGGCATCGGTCTCGGGAGGGGCTGGCGCGGTCATCGGCGGGCTGAACGTTTGGCGGGCAGTGCGGGTTTGGGGTTGTCCACGGATTCTGTGGATAAGTCTGTGGGGGAAGGCCGGTGGGGAAGGTGGCGGACGGCGGTTTCCCTGGCCTGGGCGCGGTTTGCCCAATTTCCAGGCAAGACCGTAACCCGTTGATTTATTTGTTCCTGGGAAGCGATTTCCGTCACGGATTAAGAACGGCCCCTCATGTCACTGTTGTGACAGGGAGTTCGCCGCGACGGGTGGACAAATCGGCGGCCCGGCGCTCGATTTCCACCCCGGCCGATGCCGCATCCGCGAAGACGGTCAGTTTTTCGACCCGCACGCGGGCCAGCAACACGCGCCGGTCGATGAGACAGGTCTCGGCGATCCGTTCGGCCAGCGTCTCCACCAGGCGCACATGGCCGGCGGCGACGATCGCACGGACGCGTTCGGCCAGCGCCTCGTAATCGACCACGCGAGAGAGTTCGTCCCGCCCGACCGGCGCGCGCGACAGGCCGCGGGCGCCGTCGTCCTCCACCCCGAGGTCGAGGTTGATCCGGACCGGCTGGCGCGCGGCCCGCTCGTGCGGGTGGACGCCGATACTGGCCGAGAGCGTCAGGTCGCGGACGAACACATGGCGCAGGGCGCGGGCGGCGGAGGCGATGCGGGGGCTGTCCATGCCTGCGCTCCTTGGGTTGCGCTACTCCTCGATCGGCGGATCGGTGCGCCCGGAGGCCCATTGCAGATGCTGCCCGCCATCGAGCGCGATCATCTGCCCCGTCATGGCCGGCAGGGCAAGGATGGCGAGCGCGGCGCGCGCCACTTCGTCCGGCCCGGTGCCGCGGCCGAGCGGCAGGGCGGCGCATTGCGCGGCGAAATGTTCCGGCGTCTGCCGCGCGCTGGGCAGCGCCGGGCCGGGACCGATGCCGTTCACCCGGATGCGCGGGGCGAGCGCGAGCGCCATCGATTGCGTGAGCGCCCACAGCCCGGCCTTGGAGACGGTGTAGGAGACGAAGAACGGCGTGATCGACCACACCCGCTGGTCGAGCAGGTTGAGCACCGCGCCCTCGGCGCCGGCCGGCAGGGCGCGGGCGAAGGCCTGGATCAGCACGAAGGGCGCGCGCAGGTTGGGCTCCAGATGGGCGTCCCAGGAGGCGCGGGTGGCGGTGTCCCAGTCGTCGCGTTCGAAGGTGCTGGCGTTGTTGACCAGCACGCCGATCGGGCCGAGCGCGGCGGTCGCGTTGGGTAGCAGGGCCGCGACCTCGACCTCGTTCGTGAGGTCGGCGCGCAGCGCGACGGCGCGGCGGCCGATGTCGCGGATGCGCGCGGCCAACGCCTCGGCCTCCGCGGCGCTGCGGTGGTAGTGGATGGCGAGGTCGAAGCCCGCGTCCGCCAGCGCCAGCGCGATGGCGCGGCCGAGCCGGTGCGCCCCGCCGGTGACCAGCGCCGCGCGCGGGATGGATGCGGAAATCGGCAGGATCATCCGCGGGTTCCTAGCGGCGGCGGCCCGCGGCGTAAACCGCCGCCCGGGTCAGAGGCTCTCGATGACGCGCCGGAGCTTGGCCCGGACTTTCTCGGCGGCCTCGTGCAGGCGTGGATTGTCGATCGCCTGCATCGAGGCCACCGGATCGATCGCCGCCACCTCGGTCCGGCCGCCGCCGGCGTCCTGCACGACCACGTTGCACGGCAGCATGGTGCCGACCTTGTCTTCGAGCAGCAGCGCCTCGTGCGCCAGGGTCGGGTTGCAGGCGCCGAGGATGCGATAGTTGCGAAACGCGACACCGATCTTCTGCTGGAGCACCTTGCCGACATCGATTTCGGTCAGCACGCCGAAGCCCTCCTGCTTCAACGCCTCGGTGGTGCGCGCGACGGCGTCGTCGAAGCCGGTCGCGAGGGTCTTGGCGAAATAGTAGCTCATCGGGGATCTCCAGCTTGGACGGGGCCTGTAAATCAGGGCCGGCGGTGGCGAAAACAAGGGCGCCGCCGGCGGCTCAGGCGGCGTCCTCGCGGATCATGGCGGCGCCCTTCTCGGCGATCATGATGGTGGGCGCGTTGGTGTTGCCGGTGGTCAGGGTCGGCATCACCGAGGCGTCGATCACGCGGAGGTTCCCGATCCCGTGCACGCGCAGCCGGGAATCGACCACCGCGAAGCCGGGATCCTCCCCCATCCGGCAGGTGCCGACGGGGTGGAAGATCGTCGTGCCGTAGCCGCGATAGTAGTCGAGCAACGCGGCGTCGGAGGTCACCTCGGGCCCGGGCAGCGTTTCCACCACGCTGTGCGCGGCGATC
>JAJZVS010000390.1 GCA_021845555.1 Pseudomonadota bacterium | reverse complement strand
GCTGCCGTCGCTCGCCGCGCGCGCGACGGCCGCCGCCGGGGGCCGGCTGGCGGCGGCGTCCGGCGGGATGCGGATCGCCGCGCTCGATGCGCTGACCGGGCTGCGCGAGGTGCGCGCCTTCGCCGCCGAGGGCCGCATGCTCGCCGCCGTGCAGGCGAAGGAGGCCGCGCTGCTGTCGGCCCAGCACGCCGTGGTCCGGCGCACCGCGCTGGCCGGGGCGGGGGCGCTGCTTTGCGCGCAGGCGGCGGTGCTGGTGGCGTTGCTCGCCGCCGGCACCGCGCCGGCCGCTGCGGTGGGGGCGGTGTTCCTGGTGGTGGCGGGGTTCGAGGTGGCGGGCGGGCTGCCGCGCGCCGGCGCGCTCGCCGGCCACGCCGCCGCGGCGGCCCGGCGCGTGCTGGAAGCGGCGGAGGCCCCCGCCGCGGTGCCCGATCCGGCCGACCCCGCGCCGATGCCGGGCGGCACCGCGCTGCGCTTCGAGGGCGTGCATTTCCGCTGGCAGCCGGACCACCCCGCGGTGTTCGACGGGCTGACGCTGGAGGTGCCGCCGGGCGCGCGCGTGGCGCTGCTCGGGCCGTCGGGCGCCGGGAAATCCACCCTTGCGGCGCTGGCGCTGAAACTCGCCGCCCCGCAGCAGGGGCGGGTCGTGCTGGGCGGGGTCGATCTCGCCCGCCTGCCGGCCGACGCGGTGCGCGCGCGGATCGGCTGGCTTGGCCAGGCGACGCATCTGTTCGACGACACGATCCGCCATAACCTGCTGCTGGCCCGGCCGGATGCCGACGACGCGGCGCTGTGGGCGGCGCTGGAAGCCGCCCGCATCGCCGAGGCGGTGCGCGCCCTGCCGGACGGTCTGGATGCCTGGCTGGGGGAGGGCGGGGCGCGGTTCTCCGGCGGGCAGGGGCGGCGGCTGGCGCTGGCGCGCGCGCTGCTGTCGCCGGCGCCGATCCTGATCCTGGACGAACCCTGCGCCGGGCTGGATGCGGAGACCGAGCGGGCGTTCCTGAGCACGCTGAACGAGGCGACCGAGGGGCGCACGGTCATCCTGATCGCGCACCGGCTGACCGGGGTGGAGAGGCTGGATCGCATCTGGCGCCTGTCCGCGGGCCACGCGGTGGCCGCCGCGTCCTGAGCGGGGGATCGCCTGCTATGAAAACACCAGATCGGAACTGCGTCACGACGCATCTTTGCCTCTCCCGTTCCGGCAGCGAACCCCGGTGGGAGGACTGGCGAAGCCCGGCGACCCATGCTAGGTTACATGTAACCCTGCTGGAGACTTGTCATGGCCTCGGCATCAACGGCCAAGCCCTCGCGCATCAGGGTGCGGGAACACCGTGAGCGCTTACTCAAGCAGGGGCTGCGCCCGATCCAGATTTGGGTGCCGGACGTACGGTCCCCCGCCTTCCGGTCGGAAGCGCATCGCCAGTCGGCCGCTATCGCCGCCAGTGCTCATGCGGAAAACGATCAGGCGTTCATTGACGCCGTGGCGGATTGGGGCGATGCGTGAAGCGCGGCGAAATCTGGACCGTCGCCGGCGGGAAGGACTACGCCGGCAAGCCGCGCCCCGTCGTCATCGTTCAGGACGATAGCTTCGACGCGACCGACTCGATCACCATCTGCGCCTTCACGACGGATGAGACGGACGCGCCGCTGTTCCGGCTGTCCGTGCAGCCCAACGCGCGCAATGGCCTGCGGGCGCCGTGCCGTTTGATGGTGGACAAGATTTCCACCGTCCCGAAGACCAAGGTGGGCGCGCGCGTCGGCCGGCTGGACGATGAGGATATCCTGCGGCTCAACCAGGCTATTCTCGTGTTCCTCGGGCTGGCGGTCTCGCCACGGGCCAGGCAGGAGGCGTGACGAGGAATGGCACAAAGCGTAGCCCCGCCCAGGATTGGGTCGTTCCACTTTATGTCCGCTCGCGCAATCCTGGCGGAGTGTCTCAGCTACGCCCGGCGTTCGCAGTCCTTTGCGGAGTTCTTGGGCCGGGAGGGACACGAACGCCCCCGTTTTCGTCCCCGGTGGCGCATCGGGGGCAGATGCAGGGGGTCTCTCCCGCGGTCGCGGGAGAGGTAAAAGGGGCCCCCGAACCACCCTCCGAGCGGCAGCTTTCCTCGCCGGGCGCCGTGCCCCCCGCCCCCCGCCCACCGCCTATCGGATCGTCCCCGCCTCCCGCAGCGCCGCGATCCGCGCCGCGTCGTAGCCGAGTTCCCCCAGCACCGCGTCGGTATGCTCGCCCAGACGCGGCGGCTGGCGCCGCACCCCCGGCGTCGCCTCATCCAGCGCCAGCGGCAGCGGCGGCAGTTTCGCGACCGTGCCGTTCTCCAGTTCCAGCGCCAGCGCGCGCGGTGCCAACTGCGGGTCGTCGAACAGGTCGGACGGGGTAGCGACCGGCGCGAACGGGATGCCGGCCGCCTCCATCAGCGCGCTCAGGGACGCGAGATCGCGCGTCGCGGCCAGCGCGGCGACGATCTCGCGCAAGGCGGGGCGGTTCTCCACCCGCAGCGCGTTGCTCGCGAAGCGTGGGTCCGCCAGCAGGTCCGGCCGCGCGAACGCGGCGCAGAAGGCGCGCCAGTGCGGGTCCGAGGTGATGCCGATGAACAGCGGCGTGCCATCCGCGGTGGCGAAAGTCTCGTAGATGCCCCAGGCGCTGCTGCGCGCCGGCATCGGCGGGGAGGGTTTGCCGGTGACCGCCTCGCCGGCCATGTGCTGGCCCACCAGGAAGGCCGCCGCCTCGAACAGTGATGCGGTCACCTTGCGCCCCTTGCCGTCCTGGTCGCGCTGGCGCAGCGCGGCCAGGATGGCGACATCGCCCATCACCCCGCCCATGATGTCGATCACCGAGGCGCCGGCGCGCAGCGGGCGTCCCGGCGGGCCGGTCATGTAGGCCAGCCCGGACATGAACTGCGCGATCTCGTCCAGCGCCGGACGGTGCGCGTAGGGGCCGGGCAGAAACCCCTTCAGCGCGCAGTAGATCAGCCGCGGATTGCGCGCGCGCACCTGTTCCCAGCCCAGCCCCAGCCGCTCCATCGTGCCGGGACCGAAATTCTCGATCAGCGCGTCGGCGCCCGCCAGCAGGTCAACGGCGATCGCGCGGCCCTCGGGGCGCTTGAGGTCGATCGCCACCGCCCGCTTGTTGCGGTTGAAATAGGTGTAGAAGCCGCTGGCGAAGCCGCGCAGCCCGCGGGTGTGATCGCCGGCGGGGGCGGGTTCCACGCGGATCACGTCGGCGCCGAGATCGGCCAGCACCACGCCGCAGGAGGG
>JAJZVS010000389.1 GCA_021845555.1 Pseudomonadota bacterium | reverse complement strand
CGAAAGCGCGCTCGCCCGTCCGTTGAACCGGCCGGGCTACGGCGATCCCGATAGCGCCGAACTTGCGGCGGCGTACGCGATCGGTCTGCTCGGCAACCATCCGTTCATCGACGGCAACAAGCGGACCGGGTACGTCGCGCTGGAAGTGTTCCTGGCGCTGAACGGGATGCGGTTCCCGGTGACGGACGCCGAGGCGGTGATCGCCATCCTACGGTTGGCGGCCGGCGACATCGCCGACACAGACTTCACCGCCTGGGTGCGCGCCCACGCCGAACCGGCCGGCTGACGCCGGCCGGTTCGGCGCTTCGGCTCAGGGCTCCGCAACCAGCGTCAGGTCGGAGACCAGCACCTTGCCCTTCGTCTCCGGTCCGAGCAGCAGCGAGCCGATGAACACGACGCCGGCGCCGAGCGTCGTGTAGAGCATCGGCATCACGAAGCCGCTCGCTTGCGTGGCCGCCCAGGCGGTGAGGATCGGCCCGGCGAAACCGGCCCAGATGGCGCCCTGGTGGTAGCAGAACCCGGCCGCGGTGGCGCGCACCTCGGTGGGGAAGCGTTCCGACAGATAGCCCGGATTCTGGCCGTAGATCGCGCCCAGGAAGAAGCCCTGCAACGTGAAGGCCACCACCAGCATCAGGTAGCTGCCGGGGAACAGATAAAGCGGGGTGACGGCGAGACCCAGCGCCGCCGGGATGATCATGCCCCAGCGCCGCCCGATCCGGTCCGACACCGCTCCCCAGATGCCGCTGGCGACGAAGGTGGCGACGTTGGTCAGCGCCAGCGGCAGCGCCACCGCTTCGGGGCCGAAGTGCAGGTCACGCTGCAGATGCACCGCGAACAGGCCGAACACGGTGTAGTAGATCACGAAACCGCTCGCCATCCACAGGCAGGCGGTGATGGTGTTGCCCAGCACGCGCAGGCGGAAGATCTCGAACAGCGGCGCCCGGAACTCATGACCCTGCTCGCGCTGCTTCTTGCGGTTCTCCAGCCACACCGGCGGCTCGTTGACGTATTTGCGCACCCAGACCACCGCCAGCGCCGGGAGCACGCCCAGGATCAGCAGGCCGCGCCAGCCGATGCTGGCATAGAGCAGCCCGTAGGCGGCGGAGGCCAGCAGGAAGCCGAGCGCCCAGGAGCCCTGCAACATCCCGCTCATCAGCCCGCGCGAGCGCGGCGGCCAGCTTTCCATCGCCAGCGCCGCGCCGGCCGGCCATTCCGCGCCCATGCCGATGCCGAGCAGCGCGCGGAACAGGAACAGGAAGAAGAAGCTCGGCGACAGGCCGGCCAGCAGGTTGCAGACCGAATACCAGGCGATCGAGATCATCAGCGGCGTCTTGCGCCCCACCCGGTCGGCGAGCCAACCGGCCGCGGTGGCGCCGATCAGCCGCATCCACAGCGTGATCGTGAACACCGCCGTCACCGCCAGCAGCGGCACGCCGAAATATTTTGAAATCGGCACCATGATGAGCAGGAAGATGGTGAAGTCGAACGCATCGAGCGTCCAGCCGAGCCAGGCGGCGATCCAGGCCATCCATTGATCGCGCGTCGGCTCCTTCCACCATGGAACGACCCCTGCGCCTGCGGTCGAAGCGGACATGAGAAACTCTCCCTGGGTTTTCTTTTCGCGGGTTTTTCCAGGGCGGTGAATGCCGACGCCGTGACGCCGGCCGCCCCCTGGTCCCGCGGCGCAGGGTCGCTCAAGCCATGCTGAGAGTCAAGGTGAGTCATGCAATAAGAGCATTGCTTATTATTCTATGGTGAATAATGTCTTGGGCGGGCGCGCCTCGCGCTGCCGGTCCAGGGGCGCGCCTCAAGGCTCCGGCGGCGGCTTCATGCCGGTCAGCAGTGTGCCGGGAGAGATAACGAAACGGCAGGATGCGGCCCGATCAGGCCCCGTCCGCCAGCAGCGGCAGCACCACATGGCTCGGCCGTCCGGCGTCCACGAACACCGTGTTCACCGCCACCCGGTGCCGCCGGCCCAGCCCCTCCGGCTCCCCGGTGTTCGGGTTGACATCGAATTTCGGGAAGTTGCTGGACGAAATATCCAGCCGGATGCGATGTCCCGGCAGGAACAGGTTGGCGGTGGGGAACAACGTGATCCGCAGCCGCGTGACCTCGCCAGGCCGGCGCGGACGCGGGGCGGCAGGGTCCTCGGCATAGCGCAGCCGGGCAATGCCGTCCGTCAGGTTCATCGCGAAGCCGTGCGGGTCCGTCGCCGTCGCGGGATGCACGTCGATCAGCTTGGCGGTGAAATCGGTGTCCGGCCCGTCGGTCGCCACCCAGAGCTCCGCCTCGATCGGCCCGACCACGCGCACCGCTTCGCGCAACGGCGCGGTCTGGAACACCAGCACGTCGGGGCGGGACGCGAGCGGCAGATAGGGCGGCGCGCAGCCGAAGAACGCCGGTCCCTCGGTCTGGTCGAACGCCCCGGCCACCGCCAGCGGCTCCAGGCTGGAGAACGCGCCGCCGATCGTCGGCACCGGGCGCGCGGGGTCGAAATCATATGCCAGCGGCGCGGCGCCGGACGAGGGCGGCGCGGGGTCCAGCGCGCCGTCGCCGTGCAGATGGAACTTGGTGAACGCGGTTCCGGGCAACGGCCAGTCGGCGGCGGAAATCCACTGCCCGCCGTGATCGAGATGGCCCCCCGGCCTGCGCTGCCCCGATCCGCCGCCCATCACGAACACCCGCACCGCGGGTTCGTGCAGCGGCGCGCCGCGCAGCGCATGGTCGAAGAAGCGCCGCCGGTAGGCGCGCCAGTCCCCGGCCCAGGAATCGATCGGTGCCTCCGGGCCGAAATCCACGTCGCCGAACACGCGGTCGCTGCGGTCGCCATGCGTCCACGGCCCCAGGATCAGCCGCTGCGCGCCGCGCCCGGCACGTTTCAACCCGGTGTAATTGGTGACCGCCGTCAGCGTGTAGGGATCGTACCAGGACGACATGTGCACGCAGGCGGCCGGGCTGTAGCGGTCGTACCAGTCCGCCGCGCGGATGCCAAGCTGGTGCCAGAACGCATCGTCCGCGCCATGCGTCCATTGCGCGAACAGATAGGCCTCGTAATCCGCATGGTGGCGCAGCGGCGAATGGCCGGGGCGCCAGGGCATGCGGGTGAACCAGGCGCCGATATCCTCCCGCGCCAGCGCCGCGGCCAGCACCGGATCGGCCGCGGCTTCGGGCGAGACCTGCGCGTTGCGGAATGCCCACGTCACTTGCTTGAGCTCGAACGCGCCCGACTGGCGGATGCCCGACCGCCAGGCATCGGCGAACCCGCCGCA
>JAJZVS010000388.1 GCA_021845555.1 Pseudomonadota bacterium | reverse complement strand
GAATTTCCGCCCCGCCTGTCGGACGCCTTCACCACCGGCAGCTCGATCATGCCGCAGAAGCGCAACCCGGACGCCGCCGAACTCACCCGCGCCAAAACCGGCCGCATCACCGGCGCCCTGGTCGGCCTGCTCACGGTGATGAAGGGTCTGCCGCTCGCCTATGCGAAGGACATGCAGGAGGACAAGGAAGGCGTGTTCGATGCCACCGCCGCCTGGTCCCTGGCGCTCGCCGCCACCGCCGGCATGGTGCGCGACATGACGCCCGACACCGAACGCATGGGCGCCCTGGCCGGCCAGGGCTACGCCACCGCGACCGATCTGGCGGATTGGCTGGTGCGCGCGCTGCGCCTGCCGTTCCGCGCCGCGCACCATGCGACCGGCCGGCTGGTCGCGCTGGCCGAGGCGCGCGGCGTCGATCTTTCCGCGCTGACGCTGGGCGAGCTGCAATCGGTCGAACCGCGCATTACCCAGGAGGTGTACGGGGTGCTGAGCGTGGCGGCCTCGGTCGCCATGCGCACCAGCACCGGCGGCACCGCGCCAGCGAACGTGGCACGGGCGGCGGCGCGCTGGCTGGCCGCGCTCGACGCCGCGCCCGCCCCAGGCGGAGGGCCGGGGCCAGGGCCGGGGGGGAGCGCGTGATGCGCGCGGCGCTGCTGCTGGCCGGGGTGCTCGCGGCGCTGACGCTGGCGGGCTGCGGCAAGAAGGGGCCGCCCTCGCCGCCCGGCCCGCCCAGCCAGGTGACCTGGCCGCGTCCCTACCCGACGCGCTGAGCCGGAACGGTGGCGATCAGGCCTCGGCCGTGGCGACAGTTTTGCGGCGGTGTCGCGCTGGCGCTGCTCAGTCTCGCCGGCACCGCCGCACGGGCGGCGTCGCTGTGGACCCAGCCGACGCTCCTTGGCCGGCTCGGCGGTGTGCTGCCCTTCCTGGACAGGAACGGGGTCACGCTCGGTGCGGTGGAACAGGCCGTGCCGTCCGTGGTGCTCGCCGGCGGGGCCGCGCAGGGACCGGCCTATGCCGGGCTGCTGACGCTCTCGGCACGGGCCGATCTGGCGCGCGCGGCCGGGCTCGCGGGGCTTTCCGCCTATGTCTCGGCCTATCTGGTGCAGGGGCACGGGCCGACCGCCTATCAGGTGCACAGCCTGAGCGGCATCGCCTTCGTCGAGGCGCCCGGCGGGGCGCGGCTGGGCGATGCCTATCTGAGCTGGCGGGCGCCGGCCAACCGGGTCCACCTCAAGCTCGGGAAATTCGGGATCGACGAGAATTTCGATCAGAACCCGGCGGCCGCGACGCTGCTCGATTCCAATTTCACCTACCGCGACATCATGGCGAACAACCTGCCCGGCGGCGGGCCCGCCTATTCCTATTCCGGGCCGGGTGCGATGGCCGCGGTCGGGGTGACCCCGTGGTTGCGGCTGCGCGCCGGGGTGTTTTCCGGCGATCCGCTCGGCCGGCCGCTGCTCGGCCCGCCGCCGCCGGCGCGCGACGGCGATGGGTTGGCGTTTCCGCTCGATACCGGCGCGCTCGTGATCGGCGAAGCGGAGACGCGCTACCGGCTGCCCCGGCTTGGCCGCGGCACGCTGCGGCTGGGCGCGGTCTATGACACGCTGAGCCGGCCCGATCGCGCCGTGAGCGCGAGCGGCCAAAGCCTGGCGCTGGCCGCGACCGGCGCCGCCGTGGGGCCGGCGCGGTCGGATCGCGGCGACTGGGTGCTCTATGGCGGCGCCACCCAGATGCTGTGGAACGGGGCGCGCCATCGTCGGCTCAGTGCGTTCCTGCGCCTTGCCGGCGCGCCGGCGGATCGCAACCTGATCAGCTTCGACGCCCAGGCCGGGGCGGTGCTGCGGGCGCCGTTCCGGTCCCGTCGTCACGACAGCCTGGCGTTCGCGGTTTCCTACGATCGGATCAGCCGGAACGCGGCTTCGGTGATCCGGGCGGAGAACGGCCTCACCGGCACGGCGCAGCCGGTACCGGACGCGGAGATGGTGTTCGAACTCGCCTATGCCGCGGTGCTGACCCCGTGGCTGACGCTGACGCCCGATCTCCAGTATATCGCCGCGCCGGGCGGGGGCATCGCCGATCCGGCCGATCCCGCGCGGCGCGAACCCGATGCGGTGATCGCCCAGGTGCAGGCGACCGTGGTGTTCTGGTGACCGCGGGCCGCGCGGCGCCGTGACCGGTCAGAACCGTGCCCGCAGGCCGACGAACCCGCCGATCGGTGCGGCGAGGCTGTAGCTGCGCGGGTTGTCGAGGTTCGGAATCCCGGCGACCGCGACCGTACCGAGCTGGGTGAAGGTGCCATACGTATAGTACCGCGTGTCGGTGATGTTCTCCACCGTGGCGAACAGCACGATCCGCGGCGTGATCCGGTACGACGTGGTAAAATTCGCAACCACGTAGCCGGGCGCCGGCTTGGCTAGGTTGGCGGCATCGCCGAACAGCGGACTTCCGGTCACCGCCCGCGCGGTGATCCCTACCCGCCATTTTCTGGTCACCCGATAGTCCACCCCGAGCTTGATCTGGTTCTCCGGAATGCCCGGCAGGTGCGCGCCGGGCAGCACCGTGATGGTGCCGTCGGCGCTCGCGTAGGGATTGCCGCCGGCGGATTCGACAAAGCCGGTGCGGTAGGTCGCCTCGACCCGCGAATAGGCGAGGAAACCGCGCCAGGCGCCGAGGCGCAGCCGCAGCCCGAGATCCACGCCCTGGCGCAATACCTTGCCCACATTGGCGAAATACGCGCGGCCCAGGGTGGGTGCGTTGATCAGCGTGATGTCGTCATCGAGCACGCTGTGGAAATAATCAAAACTATATCGCAGCGTGCCGCCACCGAACACGAATGCCGTCCCGCGCAGGCCGATGGTGAACGTATGCGCGACCACCTGCTTGAGGTTGGGGTCGCCGACGAAGAAATTCGCGAGGCTGCACGCATCTGCGGGGCCGGCGCAGGAGAGTTCGGCCGGCGTCGGCGCGCGATTCGCCTCGGAATAGCCGGCATACAGGCTCAGCAGCGGGCGCGCCTGCCAGACGGCGCCGAGCGCCGGGTTGACCCGCACATAGACATGCCGTCCGGTCAGGGCGCTGCCGTTACGGTCGGCGAGATCGATCGCCGCGACGTTGGCCCGCGCCGACGCGCTGACCGACAGCGTCCGGGTGAGATCGAGCGTATCGGCGAGATAGGCGCCGTAATAGGCGTCCGTCACCATCAGGCTGACCGGCACCGTGCCTCCCGGTTCGTCGATCACGACGCCGGGGCCGATGAAGACGCGGCTCAGCG
>JAJZVS010000387.1 GCA_021845555.1 Pseudomonadota bacterium | reverse complement strand
TCTGTCACCCGCACGCCGAGCGGTGCCAGCCGGTCGGCCAGCCAATGCGCCGTGGCGGCGCCATCGACGGTGGCGCTCAGCGCCAGGATCACCTCCGTCACCCCGCCCGCGGCGACCCGGGCCAGCAGCGGCGCCAGGTTGAGATCCTCCGGCCCGACGCCGCCGAGCGGCGACAGGGTGCCGCCCAGCACGTGATACAGACCGCGATAGATGCGGGAGCGTTCCAGCGCCCACACCTCGCTCACCCCCTCCACGACGCAGATCGCCGCGCCGTCGCGGTCCGGATCGGCGCAGATCGAACACGGGTCCCGGCTGTCCAGATTGCCGCAGCGCGCGCATGGCCGCACCGCTTCGGCGGCGCCGCGCAGCGCCTCCGCCAGCGGCAGCATGCGGGTGGCGGGCTCGGCGAGCATGCGCAGCGCAGCGCGGCGGGCGCTGCGCGGGCCGAGGCCCGGCAGTTTCGCCAGCAGCGCGATCAGCCGCTCGACCTCAGGCCCGCCCATGGTCCGGTCCGGGGGCGATCAGGATCGCGCGGATATCGTTCACGTTGGTGAGCGTCGGGCCGGTGCGGATCAGCGTATCGAGCGCGGCGAACAGGCTGTAGCTGTCGTGCCCGGCCAGCACCGCGCGCGGATCGAGGCCGAGCGCGCGGGCCCGCGCCAGCGTGTCGGGGCCGATGATCGCGCCGGCGGCATCCTCGGTGCCGTCGATCCCGTCGGTGTCGCCGGCGGCGGCCCAGATGCCTTGGGTTCCGGCCAGCGCCACCGCGAGGCCGAGCAGGAACTCCGTGTTGCGCCCGCCACGCCCGGCCGGGCCGGCACCGATCGTCACCGTGGTCTCCCCGCCCGAGAGCAGCACCGCCGGCGGGGCGAGCGGGGCGGCGTGGGCGCGCACCGAGCGGGCGATACCGGCCATGACGGTGCCCATCTCGCGCGACTCGCCCTCCAGCGCGTCGCCCAGGATCAGCGGTTCCACCCCGGCCGCGCGCGCGGCGGCGGCGGCGGCGGCGAGCGCCATCAGCGGCGTGGCGATCAGGCGGAAGGACGCGCGCGGCAGGCTGCCGGGCTTCGGCGTCTCCTCGGCCGCCGCGGCCAGATGCGCCGCGACATGCGGCGGCAGGGCGATCGCGTAGCGGGCGAGGATGGCGCGCGCGTCGGCGAAAGTGGTCGGGTCGGGCACGGTCGGGCCCGATGCGATGACCGCCGGATCGTCCCCCGGCACGTCGCTGATCGCCAGCGTCACCACCCGCGCCGGCGCCGCCGCCCGCGCGAGCCGCCCGCCCTTGATGGCGGACAGGTGCTTGCGGACCGCGTTCATCTCGGTGATCGTCGCCCCCGAGGCGAGCAGCGCGCGATTGATCGCCTGCTTGTCCGCCAGCGTGATGCCCGGCGCGCCGAGCGCGAGCAACGCCGACCCGCCGCCGGAGATCAGCGCCAGCACGAGATCGTCCGGGCCAAGCCCCTGCACGCGTTCCAGCAGGCGCCGCGCGCCGCGTTCGGAATGGGCGTCGGGGACGGGATGGGCGGCCTCGATCACCTCGATCCGCTGCGTCGGCGTGGCGTGGCCGTAGCGGGTGACGACGGTGCCCTCCAGCGGCACGTCCGGCCAGGCGTCTTCCAGCGCGGCGGCCATCAGCGCGGCGGACTTGCCGCCGCCCACCACCACGCAACGCGCACCGGGGGCGGGTTTGGGCGGCAGGTGCGCGGCCAGCACGCGGCGCGGATCGGCGGCGGCCACCGCCGCATCGAACAGGCCGCGCAGCAGGGGGCGGGCGCGGGCATCGTCCCAGCGGAGCGGGGGCGCGGCGGTCATCGGCACGGATCGGGGCGGACACGCATGGGCTGAGTATGGCGAAGACCGGCGCGCGGCGCCATGTTGGGTCACAGCAAAGGGAGACCCCGCCATGGCCGCACCCACATTCGACGACACGACCCGCACCGCGCTGGAAGCCGCCGCTTTCCGCCGCCTGGTCGAACACCTGCGCGAGCGCACCGACGTGCAGAACATCGACCTGATGAATCTCGCCGGCTTCTGCCGCAACTGCCTCAGCCGCTGGTACCGCGAGGCGGCGGCGGCGCAGGGGATCGCGCTCGCCGATCCGGACGCGCGCGAGATCGTGTATGGCATGCCCTACAAGGACTGGCAGGCGAAGTATCAGAAAGAAGCCAGCGCGGAGCAAAAGGCGGCGCTCGCCAAATCGCACCCGGCGCATTGACCCCGCCCCGGTCCCGGCCTATCCCCGCCGCCCTTGCGACAGGGAAAGGCGCACGAATGGCCACGGCGGACGCGAAGAAATCGGAACCGGAAACCGGCGGCATCGCCGCCGACCGGCTGCGCAGCATCGTCGAGCGGATCGAGCGGCTGGAGGAAGAGCGCAAGGCGCTCGGCAGCGACATCAAGGACATCTATGCCGAGGCGAAATCGGCCGGGTTCGACGTGAAGGTGCTGCGCCAGCTGATCCGCATCCGCAAGCAGGAGCCTGCCGAGGTGGAGGAGATCGAGTCGCTGCTCGATGTGTATCGCCGCGCCTTGGGGATGTAGGCCGTCCATCGCGCCGCGACGGGCCGCCTTGATCCTCCGGCGGCCTTGGGGTAAGTCCGGCGCCGTTGCCCAGGTAGCTCAGTTGGTAGAGCATGCGACTGAAAATCGCAGTGTCGGTGGTTCGATTCCGCCCCTGGGCACCATCCCCCTCTTCTCCATTGTTTCTTTTCACCGCCAGGGCCACGCTATGGCCCTCTTATGCCACTGATAAATCGGCATAATGTGGGGGTTTAGCGCGCGGTAGCGTAGCCGCGGATACCATGGCGTGCCCCCGGTATGCCCCTTCGTCTGCTGGTATCCATGTTGGTATCCGACCCCCCTGTTGGTATCGTGCCTCCCAGGAGGACAAGCCGATGCCTTTGACGGACGCAAAGTGCCGGTCAGCACAACCCGGACCCAGGCTCCAGAAACTGACCGACGGTGGCGGGCTCCAGCTATGGCTGCAGCCGACCGGCGCCCGATTGTGGCGGTTCGCCTACCGGTTCGACGGTAAGCAAAAGCTCCTCGCGCTCGGGGTCTACCCCACGGTTCCGTTGGCGCGTGCCCGCCAGGCGCGAGAGGACGCGAAGCGCATACTGGCGGATGGCCTGGATCCGGCACTCGAAAAAAAGCGACAGGCTCAGGCTCGGGCGGACGCCCCGACGTTCCGCCACATCGCCGCTGAGTATGTCGCGAAGCTCCGGCGGGAGAAGCGGTCAGAGGCGACCATGGCAAAAGTTGAGTGGCTCCTTGGCTTCGCCAACGCGGA
>JAJZVS010000386.1 GCA_021845555.1 Pseudomonadota bacterium | reverse complement strand
GCGCTGACCAGGGGGGGTGACCAGGACGGGTTGGTCCTGCCAGCCGGCCGTTCGGCCTGTCTTGCCTTCACCCCGCGGCGAGTCGACCCTGCGCGCTCGGCACGGCGGGAGGCGGCGATGGACCGGGACAGCGCGGCGGTGGACCAGCGCGGGGATGCCCTTTGGGGACAGGCCGCGCGGCGGTTCTGGCGGCTCGATCCGCGCTGGCTGTCGGTCAACCACGGCTCGTTCGGCGCCGCGCCACGCCCGGTGCTGGCCGCGCAGGCGGGCTGGCGGCGGCGGATGGAAGCGCGGCCGGGGCAGTTCTTCCGCCGCGAGCTTGCCCCGGCGCTGCGCGCGGCGGCCGGGCGGCTGGCCGGCTTCCTCGGCGCCGAGGCGCAGGACCTCGGCTTCGTCGCCAACGCGACCGAGGGCTGCAACGCCGTACTGCGCAGCTTCGACCTGCGCGCCGGGGACGAGGTCCTGGTGCTGGACCACGGCTATGCCGCGGTGCGCAACGCGGTGCGCCATGTCGCCGCCCGCGCCGGCGCGCGCGTGACGGAGGCGGCGCTGCCCTTTCCCCGCCCCGACCCCGCGGCGATCGTCGCCGCCGTCGCCGGGGCGCTGACGCCGCGCACGCGGCTCGCGGTGATCGACCACATCACCTCGCCGAGCGCGCTCGTGCTGCCGCTGGCGGAAATCGTCGCCGCCTGCCACGCGGCGGGCGCCGCGGTGCTGGTGGACGGCGCGCACGGGCCGGGCCAGGTGACGCTGGACCTGAAGTCGCTCGGGGCGGATTGGTATGTCGGCAACTGCCACAAGTTCCTGTGCGCGCCGAAGGGTTGCGGTTTCCTGTGGGCCGCGCCGGACCGCCAGGCGGGGCTGCATCCGGCGGTGATCTCGCACGGCTACGCGCGGGGCTTCGCCGCCGAGTTCGACTGGACCGGCACGCGCGACCCGAGCGCTTTCCTCGCCGTGCCCGCCGCGCTGGACTTCCTGGCGGGGCTGGGCGGGACGGCGCTGCTGGCGCGCAACACCCGGCTTGCTGCCGCGGCCGGGGCGCTGCTGGCCGCCCGGCTGGGGACGGAAACCGGCAGCACCGGCCCCCTTGGCGGCCCCACTGGCGGCCCCATTGGCGGGGCGATGGCCACCGTCCGCCTGCCGTCTCCCGGCTTGGCGACATCCGGATTGGGCACGGCGGAGCACGCCGCGGCGGTGCAGGAGCGGCTGCTGGATGCGCGCGCCGACGCGCCGGTGCACGCGATCGGCGGGGCGCTCTGGCTGCGCGTTTCGGCACATGCCTACAACGAGATCGGCGACTATGAACGCCTGGGCGAAGTCCTCGCGCGGATCCTGCGCGCGCGCTGAGCCGGCCGGACGCGTTCCATTCGCGCGCTACCCGCGCGCGCGCAGCAGCCGGGCCTTGTCGCGCTGCCAGTCCCGCGCGGCGATGGCGGCGCGCTTGTCGGCTTTCTTGCGCCCCTCCCCGAGGCCGAGCAGCACCTTGGCGCGGCCGCGCTCGTTGAAATGGATCTGCAACGGCACCAGCGAGATGCCGTCGCGCGCGATGGCGCCGGCGAGCTGGCGCATTTCCTTGCGCTTGAGCAGCAGTTTGCGCGGCGCGCGGGGTTCGAAGCGCGACAGCACGCCACCCTGGTATTCGGGGATATAGGCGTTGAACAGCCACATCTCCCCTTCCCGCTCGCCGGCCCAGGCGTCGGTCAGGGTGGCGCGGCCGTGGCGCAGCGACTTCACCTCCGGCCCCTTGAGCACGAGGCCGGCCTCCACCGTGCTCTTGATCGCATAGTCGAACCGCGCCTTGCGGTTCTGCGCGGCGATGCCGTGCGAGATCAGGCCCTTCTTCTTGGCTTCGGCCATGGCGGGAAGGTCCGCGACCGGGGCGGGACGCCGCGCGTCCCGCCCCGGTCGCCGGATGCCTAGTTCAACAGACCGACTTCGGTCATCGCCGCGCGCACCCGCGCGCGCGTCGCCTCGCCGGTCGGCGCGAGCGGCAGGCGGCAGCGGTCGGCGGTCTTGCCGAGCAGGCTGGCGGCGTATTTCACCGGGCCGGGGCTGGTCTCGGCGAACAGCGCGTCGTGCAGCGGCACCAGCCGGTCCTGGATCGCCATTGCCTGATCGATCCGCCCGGCCTGCCAGGCCGCGTGCATCTCGGCGCACAGGCGCGGAGCGACGTTGGCGGTGACGCTGATGCAGCCGACCCCGCCGGCGGCGAGGAACGCCAACGCGGTGTGGTCCTCCCCCGACAACTGGCAGAACGCCGGGCCGCAGGCGCGCTTGGTGTGCAACGGCCGCGCGAGGTTCGCGGTCGCGTCCTTCACGCCGATGATGTTCTTGTGCTTCGCCAGCCGCGCCATCGTCTCCACGCTCATGTCCACCACGCTGCGCGGGGGGATGTTGTAGATGATGATCGGCAGGTCCACCGCGTCGGCGATCGCGGTGAAGTGCAGGAACATCCCTTCCTGCGTCGGCTTGTTGTAGTAGGGCGTGACGATCAGGGCGGCGTCCGCGCCGGCTTCCTTGGCGTGGCGGGTCAGCGCGATCGCTTCCTCGGTGCTGTTCGATCCGGTGCCGGCGATCACCGGCACGCGGCCCTTCGCCACCGCGATGGCGATTTCCGTCACGCGCTTGTGTTCATCGTGGCTGAGCGTGGGGGATTCGCCGGTGGTGCCGACCGGAACCACCGCCTGGGTGCCTTCCTTGATCTGCCAGTCCACGAAATCGGCGTAGGCTTTCTCGTCGATCGACCCGTCGGCGCGCATCGGCGTGATCAGGGCGACGAGCGATCCCTTGAACATCGGAACCTCCTGTAGGGGGGCTGGCCGGCGACATGCCGCGCGGCGGGCGCGGAGGTTAGGCCCGCGGGGGATGCGCCGCAAGCCGGGATCATGGTCGCGCCAGGATCCTTCGGTTCTCCCCTGTCCGACCGTCCTGATGGCGTGGTGCCGGTATGGGGAGACGTGGTCGAACGCATCGGCTGGGGTCAACCGGCGGCATCGGGTCACGGTCTGGGCGGCGAGCACCTGGGGTGCTGCGCCGGTGCGGGTTCGTCCGTGATCCCCTTCCCAGGCGACGTGGCGCACACAGTGCAAGCGGTTCTCCATCCCCCGATGGGCGCGCGCCAGGCGCGGCGCCGCCCCGCAGCGTTCTCTGACCGAGCGGTTGACCCGCCTCGTCAACGGGTGGACCCAGGCGTCGAGCGACCGCTGGACGTCAAGCCAGGAACCGCAGAGCCGCGGAGCGGCGCTTACGATGCAGTTCCTGTTGGATGGGCTGCGCGGCAGTGGGCTGTTCGGCTGATGCCCAGGGGAAGGCGATG